>CAZGLF010000007.1:26934-29161 GCA_964526615.1 uncultured Planctomycetia bacterium | reverse complement strand
TTACTTTGTTCCATACTTCACCCCTTACATTTACTATACTGCAAAAAAGAATTTCTTTAAAATAAAATATTTTTTAAAAAACTATTCCCATTCTATAGTAGCCGGCGGCTTAGAGCTTATATCCAAAACCACTCTATTTACCCCCCGAACTTTATTGATAATTTCATTAGAAATGTCATTTAAGACCGAATGAGGTATTTTTGACCAGTCAGCGGTCATGCCATCAAGGCTATTTACCGCTCTAATAGCTATAACGCTTTCATAAGTGCGCTTATCTCCCATAACACCAACTGTCTTAAGGGGAAGCAAAACACAGAACGCCTGCCAAATCTTTTCATACAAACCGTTTTTCTTTATTATTTTTTCAAATATTGCATCGGCTTCTCGTAAAATCTTTAACCTGGCCGGGGTTATTTCTCCAATAATCCTTACTGCCAAACCCGGGCCGGGAAAGGGATGCCGGTTAATTATATCTTGAGGTAATTTTAGGATTTTAGCAACTTCCCGCACTTCATCTTTGAAGATTTGACGAAAAGGTTCAATAAGTTTTAACTTCATATCCAAAGGCAAGCCGCCTACATTATGATGTGATTTTATACAAGCACTCGGGCCGCCGAAAAAAGATACCGATTCAATAACATCCGGATACAAAGTCCCTTGGACAAGATATTCAACATTTTTTATCCTTTTAGCTTCAGCCTCAAAAACCTTGATAAATTCATGACCGATTATTTTGCGTTTTTTTTCCGGGTCAACAACGCCTTTTAGTTTGGCAAGAAAATCTTTTGAAGCATCTACATAATGAAGGTCGATTTTAAAATGATCTCTAAATACTTTTTTTACTTTAGTGGCCTCTGCCTTTCTTAAGACCCCGTTATTGACAAAGATACACTTTAGCCTTCTGCCGATGGCTTTATTTAGCAAAACCGCAGCAGTCGAAGAGTCAACTCCTCCGCTTAAGCCTAAAATTACATTTTTATTTTTAGTTTTTCTTCTTATTTGTTTTATCTGCTCGCTGATGAAATCTTCTAATTGCCAGTTAGCAAAACACTCTACGATTCTAAACAAAAAATTAGAGATGATTTGGGTCCCCATCTCAGTATGGATTACCTCCGGATGAAACTGGACCCCATATATTTTTTTAACACGGTTGCCAATAGCAGCAAATTTGGTATTCAAAGTATGGGCTAGGACCTTAAATCCTTTTGGAAGTTTTGCTACTTGATCGGTATGGCTCATCCAAGAAACGATTTTCGGGCCAAGGGAGAAAAATAAGTCTTTATGGTCATCAAAATACATCTGGGCCCGTCCGTACTCCCGTTTTTTGGACTCGGTAACTTCTCCGGATAAAGTTTTAACCAAAACCTGCATCCCATAACAAATACCAAGTATCGGAATTCCTAGTTTTAATATTTCCTTATTTAAACCAGGGGCATTCTTCTCATAAACGCTATGAGGCCCTCCGGAAAGTATAATAGCCTTAGGTTTGATTCTTCTGATCTTTTCTACCGATATTGTACAAGGTTCAATAACACTAAAAACCTTCAGCTCCCTTACCCGGCGGGCAATAAGCTGTGCGTATTGTGACCCAAAATCTAAGATTAAAATAGTATCTGTCTTCACTTGCTCACTTTATCCTTCATCCTTTAACCTTCGTCCTTTTATTTTCCCATTCCAACTCGCTGAGAAGCTTGAAATACTTTGCCTTCGGTTTGGATTGACGGTGCAATAATCATTTCTACAAAATGCATCTCTTTTAAGTTCGAAGCACCTAAAGACCCCATAGAAGTAGTAAGAGCACCGACTAAATTCTGAGAACCGTCATCTACCACAGCCGGGCCAAAAAGAATTTGTTCCAAGGTTCCGGTAGTGCCGACATTAATCCTGGTTCCTCGCGGAAGGTTGCCGTGAGAAGTAGCCATACCCCAATGGAAACCACCGCCCGGTGCTTCTTTAGCTCTTGCAAAGGCCGATCCAATCATGGCCGCATCAGCTCCGGAAGCAAAAGCTTTACAGACGTCTCCACCGCGGCTCATACCGCCATCGGTAATTATCGGTATATATTTGCCGGTCTTTTGATGGTAAAAATCCCTGGCTGCTGCACAATCAATAGTTGAGGTTACCTGAGGAACACCAATACCTAATACTCCGCGGGTTGTACAAGCTGCCCCCGGGCCCACTCCTACTAAAATAGCCGAACAACCGGTTTCAAATAACTCTAAAGTAA
>CAZGLF010000007.1:2824-26924 GCA_964526615.1 uncultured Planctomycetia bacterium | reverse complement strand
ACATCATAAGTTACACAATTTCCGATTATTACCGGAATTTTTCTTTGCTTACAAAATTTTTCCAAATCCAAAGGCTTATATTTTTTAGCGATATGTTTAGCAGTAGTTACTGTTGATTGTACAACAAAACAATCTGCCCCGGCATCTTCGGCGATAAGGGCAAATTCCTCAGCATTCTGAGGTATACAGCTAACTGCCGCATAACCGCCTGCTGCTTTTATTTCTTGAACTCTTTTGCCAATTAACTCTTTCTTTATCGGTGTAGTATAGAGCTTTTGGATTAACTCTGTGGCCTTCTCCGGTGTACTTTGAGCAATCTCAGAAAGAATTCCATCCGGGTTATCATAACGGGTCTGCACTCCATCAAGATTCAAAACCGCTATCCCGCCTAAACGTGACATCTCTACAGCAAATTTGACTCCGACCACCCCATCCATAGCAGCAGCAAGAATAGGTACGGAAAATTCTTTTGCGCCAAATTCCCAAGCTATATCTACCTCTTCCGGGTTAACTGTAATTCTTCCCGGAGCTAAAGCAACTTCATCAAACCCATAACATCTACGTGCCCGTTTTCCTATGCCGATCCACTCTGCCATAATTCACCCTCCTTACAAATCTTATTAATACTTATTTGTATATCTTCTTCCAACCCCTTTGGGCTAAAATCAATCTCTTCTCCTTCTGTAATAAACTTAACAAAACTATCAAGTTGCCGGTTTATATCGTCAATATTACTTAAAAAGAACTTATTTATTCCGATGCTTTCTAGAGCTGTTTCTCCGATTAAATAAATACCTTCATAATCAGTACAAAAATTATTTTTTATATTTATCCCTTCTTCAAAAAATTTAAAATTAGGCTCAAAGCCACTATCAACTATAAGTATCTGTGATGAAAAAACTTTTAAAGGTGATATTTTAATTGCCTTAACAACGCTTTCTCCGACTGCCTCCTCAATCTTTGAATCAAAATGAAAGATAATTTCTTTCTGCTTCAGGGCTGAAATTACCCTCTCTTTATCCTGGCCCAAAAAATCTAAATCAGAAACTATAACTCTTACTTCTTTATCCAGCTTTTTTATCGCCAGCGCTAACCTCACACCTAACCAAGTAGAAACATCAATACAGACTTCACTAGATATTTTTAATAGGTCTTTCAACTTAAAAGGGCCGATATCTGAAAGATATAAGAACCCGTCGCGATGCTCGCCTTTAATATCCTTCTTTTTTGAAATTAACCCTGAAGCGATAACTAAATTATCAAAATCTAAGCTTTCAGATTGCTTCAAATAAAGCTTTTTACGCCGAGGACTGATTTTATCTACAAAATCATTGATAAACCCGATACCTAAATTTTGAGCTGCTTCTGCGATATTGATCTTACTTGAAATATCTGCCGGATTATCAATAATTTTCTCACGGCAAATATAATATTCATTTTTATCAATGAGCCTAATATTGCAATTTTTATTTTTTCCTTTGACCCTACGTGCTAAAGTTAAACCAGCAACTCCGGCACCTAAAATTATTAAGTTTTGCATAAATTACTTATTTTTAAGAAAATGAAGTAAAGTTAAATTATAATATAAAAACAATGAAGTAAATTTACCTACTCCCCCGGGGACCGGGGTAATGAATAAAGCTTTTTCTTTGGCTTTTTCATATTCTAAGTCACCGACTAATTTATTACCTTCAACAGCAGTGCCCACATCAATTACTATACTTGCTTTTTTAATCCACTCCCCTTTTATCAAGTTCGGTTTCCCAACCGCTGAAATCACAATATCGGCTTCGGATATATAATCGGCTAAATCTCCTCGTTCATAAGTGCCGGTATGGGTTATACTTACCGTAGCAAAACAATTAGCCAAAAATATGGCCAGCGGCTTTCCGAGTAATGAAGAAAACCCTACTATGACAACCCGCTTGCCATATAAATTCAGGCTATCGGCCAAATTCAGCATCTCTAAAACACTGCGAACAGTTGGAGGTAAAATAATATCAGCAGATTCTATATTTAGCTGATCTAATACTTTTACATTTGCCCTAAACAACTTGCCTAAATTAGCCGGGTGCATCCCTTCAACATCCTTAGCCTTATCAATAAGTGAAAAAACCTCATCTTGAGACCAACTTTTCGGCAAAGGTTTATTTATAATTATCCCGGTTATGTTCTTATCTTGATTCAAATCTTGAATTTTTAAGGAGAAATCCTCAAAAGATATGTCTTGGGCTAGGTCTAAACAAATATATTTAACTCCTAATTTCAAAGCCAAGCTTTCTTGGGACTTACGGTAACTTTTAGCTGCCGGGTCCTGGCCGATAAGCACCGACGCTAAAGTTAGGCCCGGATTTGCTTCTACTTCCTTCTTTATATATTCTTTAAGGTTTTGATATGATTTTTCTAAATCTTTTGCCATATTTTAAATTGTTTTTTGAATTTTGGAATTTTTTTATTTCTGGTTCCAAACATTCTTTGATTAGCCTCTAAATTCAAAATCGATCCCAAAACCGTTACTTTAATTAATTCAAGGCCGATCTTAAAGTCGCTGATTATATTATTTTTTATACCAGATTCTACTTCTTTGGCAAGGGAAAATACTTCACCAGAATACTCAATGAGCTCGCTTATCAAATTTTCGCTTCTTTGGATAAATTGCTTTCTCCTTTTTCCTTTTGAAACCATTATTTTATTGAACAAATAGGCATCTTTATCGATAACTGAATACGCTTTTTTTCTTAAAGCAATTAAAGGCCTTGCTTTTATTTTAAGTTTTTTTGATAAAGACTTATCTTTTTCATTCGCTGGTTTTAATTTAACCGAATATTTAATCGATTTCTCGATTAAGCCGACTCCTAAACAAAAGTTTAAAGCTAAAACACTACCTCCACCAGGTGAAGGCTGCCGTTTAGCTAAGTCGTCTAAATAAGTTTTGAAATTATTTCGATAATTCTGCATTGCTACACGGGCTAAAGCTACGGCGGTGAAAAGGTGTTAAGGGATACTTATCCAACAAAACAAAGTGCTCACCGGTAGGATAACCTTTATTTTTACAAAAACCCCATTGAGGGTATAAAAAATCGGCTGTCTGCATAAGGTGGTCCCGGGATACCTTAGCTACTATCGAAGCACAAGATACCTCTTTGACGCTCTCGTCAGCTTTTTTTATACACTCATAATTTAAATCTAATTTTGTCCGAAAAATATTTCCGTCAACAATAAATTTGGCTTTAGCAAGCTTAGGTAATTTTTTAATAACCCCTTTAATTGCCCGGTCAAAAGCCAGAAAGGTTGCCTCTAAAATATTGTGCCGGTCGATTTCTTCTACCCGTGCTATGGCTACTGAAAAAATAGTATTACCGCTGAGCCAGTTAAATATTTCTTCCCGCTTATTTTTTGAAATCTTCTTTGAATCCCCTACTTTAAAAGGTAACTTTTTATTTAGATACAGGGCGCAAGCAGTAACCACTCCAGCTAAAGGCCCTCTACCAGCTTCATCTACGCCAACAATCATTTTTCCAATAAATTAGGCATTTACTGCCTTCTTACCTACCCTTTTACGTAAATAATATAAGCGTTTTCTACGCGGTTTTCTTTTTCCCTTTTTAGTTAGCTCTATTTTTTCGATTTTAGGCGAATAATAAGGGAAAGTAACTTCATAAGCCTCTCCATAAGCTAATCGCCTAACCGTAAAGGTCTTTCTATGGAGTGAACCTTGAATTTTAATAACAATTCCTTCAACCGGATGCAAACGCACCTTATCCCTTTCTTTTATCTTGTAGTATATCTTGATTATATCGCCTTGCTTAAAATCAGGATAATCACGTTTTAAAGACTCCTGCATCTCTTTTTCAACCATTAATAACTTATCCATGTTTTGCCTCCTTTTTTTTATTTTTCTTTAATAAATCTGGCCTTCTTTTTTTGGTAAACTCTAAGGCTTTCTTTTTTCGCCACTTATTTATTTTTTCGTGATCCCCGGAAAGCAATATTTCGGGAACCTTTAAATTACGAAATTCTGCCGGTTTTGTATAATGCGGATAATCTAACAAAAAACTTTCAAAGCTTTCATTTTTTATTGAATCCTTATCAGATACTACCCCCGGAATAAGCCTTGTTAAAGCATCGACAAATACCATACTCGGCAATTCTGCCCCGCTTAATACGTAATCGCCAATTGATATCTCCTCATCAACCAAATACTCTCTTACTCTTTCATCTACCCCTTCATAGCGCGGAGCTAAAAGGATCAAACGTTCAGTTTTTAAAAATTGCTTTACTGTTTCTTGATTTAGGGTCTTACCTTTAGGCGTAAAAAGAAGAACTTTAGTATTTTTATTCTTTTTCTTCCCAGGGTCAACTTTATCTCCTAAAATTAACTCAACTGCCTTAAAGCAAGGCGTAACTTGAAAAACCATGCCTCCGCCGCCATAAGACGGTGAATCAATCTTTCGATGCTTATCAGTTGAGAAATCCCTTAAATCATGTATTCGTATTTTTACTAAACCTTTATCTTGGGCTCTTTTAATTATCGACTCTCCGATAACCGGAGAAAACATCTCAGGAAAAATGGTAATTATATCAATTATCATCTTTAAAACTGTTAAGGAATTCTTCTTTAAAACTACTAAAACTACCGGCGTCTATTGCTTCTCTAATTCTTACCATAAAATTTTTATACCAAAATACATTATGGTAGGTGATTAATTGTATTCCTAACATTTCCTTAACATTCACCAAATGCCTGATATAGGAACGGGTAAAATTCTTACAACTATAGCATTGGCACTCTGGGTCTAGCGGCCTGGTATCTTTAGCATATGAAGCATTTCTAACAACAATTTTACCTTCATCGGTAAAAGCGCATCCGGTACGGGCAAACCGCGTAGGGACTACACAATCAAAAAGATCAACCCCAAGGCTGACAGCTTCCAAAATATCCCTGGGTTTACCATAACCCATGAAATAACGTAGATATTTAGCATCAACATTATCATGGATAAAAGAGAGTATATTATACCTTAAATCCGGCTCTTCGCCAACACTTAAGCCGCCGATGCATAAACCATCTAAGCCCAAAGGAATTAAACCATCTAAACACTTCTTGCGCAATTGGGGGTATACCGAACCC
Organism: uncultured Planctomycetia bacterium; assembly: GCA_964526615.1. GTDB lineage: Bacteria > Omnitrophota > Gorgyraeia > Duberdicusellales > 4484-171 > CAZGLF01. The sequence continues at coordinate 21,793 of CAZGLF010000007.1, read as the reverse complement.
TGAACAATACCAAAAAAAAGGTTATTATTCTTAGCGTTTCTAGTGAAATAGTCTTTACTTTTCCTGGCCCAATCAATGGTCCTTTCTACTGCTCTTTGGACTCCCTCGAATGAACTGGGATATTTAACACACTCATCCAAGGGTACAATAACATCGGAGTCTAAATCAAGTTGGATTTTAATTACATCCTCGGGCTTTAAAAAAAAGGTAGAACCGTCAATATGGGATTGAAATTCTACTCCGTTGTCACTTACTTTTCGTAAACCTTCAAGGCTAAAAATCTGATAACCGCCGCTATCGGTTATAATGGTCTTATCAACACCCATAAAAGAATGCAGTCCTCCGGCATTTTTAATTATCTCTGTCCCCGGACGCAGATAAAGATGATAGGCATTTACCAAAAGGCCATCAATACCTATCTCTTCTAAATCCCGGGCTGATAGGCCTTTGACTGTGGCCTGGGTTGCAACCGGGAAAAAAGACGGCGTGCTCAGGCTGCCGCGCCTTGTATCAAAGCGTCCTAACCGGGCTTTTGTATTTGAATCTTCTTTAATAATAGTAAACATCTTCTAAAGCAATTATTAATAAAATACCTTACAATAATTGGTTAAACTTTAAACAAATATAAAAAATTAAAAAAGTTTTCCCTGATCTTGTTTTTTATATGGAATATTTAAATGCTGGTAGGAGTTTTCGGTGGCAATTCTACCCCTTGGGGTTCTCACGATAAAGCCCTCCTTAAGCAAATATGGTTCAACTACATCTTCTAAGGTCAACTTATCTTCCCTTAACGAAGCAGCGATAGATTCTATCCCAACCGGCCCGCCTTGATATAAATTTATAATTGTTGCTAAATATTTCCGGTCCATATCATCTAGGCCTTGCATATCTACACCCAAATTACCCAAGGCTCGATGGGTCATCTCAATATTAATAATACCTTTTCCCACTACCTGGGCATAATCCCGGACTCTTTTAAGAAGCCGGTTACAAAGACGCGGTGTTCCTCTTGACCGGCGGGCTATCTCCAAAGCACTTTCTTGATCGACTTTGATATCCAATAAGTCGGCGCTACGTTTGATTATTTCTGAAAGCTCGCCGGGTTCATAAAACCCGAAATCAAAAAATAATCCAAATCTGCCTCTTAAAGGCCCACTCAAAAGGCCTTTTCTAGTTGTTGCGCCGATAAGGGTAAATGGCTTTAGGTTAAATTTCACACTCTTTGCATAAGGTCCTTTATCGATTACAAAATCAATTTGGAAATTCTCAATTGCCGGATATAAAAATTCTTCAATTACTCTGGAAAGACGATGAATTTCATCAATAAATAATATGTCGCCTTTCTCTAAATTAGTTAATATTCCGACTAAATCTCCTGCTCTCTCAATTGCCGGCCCGCTGGTTGCAGTAACTTTGGCTCCCATTTCTTTCCCAACACAATATGCCAGGGAAGTTTTTCCTAACCCCGGCGGTCCGGATAAAAGTAAGTGCTCAAGGGGTTCTGATCTTTTTTTGGCGGCTTCTATTGAAATCTTTAATGACGAGACTACATTAGACTGGCCGATAAACTCATCTAAATTCTGAGGGCGCAGAGAAAGATTAACTATCTGCTCCTGCTCATTCTCATTCCAATAATCAACGAATCTCTCTTCACTCATAATTGCCTCTATGTTTAAGCGTAAATATTTTGCCTTCTGGTAATTAAAATTGGCCCAAATAGCTCTTCTTGTACAGCAGCTATTTCTTTAAGCTTTATCAATTCTAATATCGCCAGAAAAGTTACCACTATCTCTAACTTGCTCTTGGTATTACCAAAAAGTTCTTCTAAAGATACCTTTTCTTTCATTAATAATAAATGCAATAAATCATGAATTTTTTCTTCCACTGTAAATTCATCTTTAACCACTTCAAAAAAGATATCTTTGGGAACCTCTTTTAAAGCGTTTTTAAAAGCGCTTATTAAATCGAATATCGAAGCCTCAATATAAGCTTCCCCCTTAGGGGCTTCGCTTACCGGACGGTTAAAATATTTATTTCGTTCTGTCTGTTTAGTACGCAAAAAATCAGCAGCGCCTTTAAACTTCTCATACTCCAATAAACGCCTCACTAATTCTTCTCGAGGATCTTCGGCCTCTTCTTCCGGCTCTTCTTCTTTTGGCAATAACATCTTGGATTTTATATTAATTAAATTAGCCGCCATAACCAAATATTCAGAAGCTATGTTTATGTCTAAAAATTTCATCAGCTCCAAAAATTGTAGATATTGGTCCACTATATCGGTTATGGCAATATCGCAAATATCAAGGTGATTTTTCTTTATCAGATAAATAAGTAAATCTAGCGGTCCTTCGAATATCCCTAACTTAATCTTCATAATCCAAGAACTCCTTTTACCTCATTTAATGTTTTTGACGCAACCTTTTTGGCTTTTTGTCTACCGTCATTTAATACGTCTTTTATATAATTTTTTTTCTTTAACATTTTTTGTTTTTTTTCACGCCGGGGCTTGATAAAGTCTTCAATAATCTCTACTAAATTACCTTTGCACTCCCGGCAGCCTTTTTTGGCATTAATACACCAATCTCTGACCTCTTCTTTTACTTGCGGTTTAAAAATTCCATAGCTACTAAAAACATTACAAATATCCGGATGTCCGGGATCGGTTTTTCTTTGACGTGCCGGATCGGTAAACATCGATAAAATTTTTTCCTTTAAATCTTGGTGGCTTTCATCTAAAGAAATATAATTATCGTAACTTTTGCTCATCTTTCTGCCGTCTAAACCTAAAAACCGGGGAATCTGAGTCAAAAGCGCTTGAGGCTCATCGAAAACTTGCCTTTTATAAAGAAAATGAAACCGCCGCACTATTTCCCGGCATAATTCTAAATGCGGCAATTGGTCCTCGCCTACCGGAACAAAATCTGCCTTATAAAGAATTATATCGCAAGCCTGTAGAGCCGGATAACCTAAAAAGGCATAAGTATTTACTTCCTTGTCTTTTAATTGATGCACCTGCTCTTTAAAGGTCGGGCATCTAGAAAGCCACCCCAAGGGCACGATAGTTGAAAGGATCATAAATAATTCCAAGTGTTGGACTAAATCCGATTGAACAAAAATGACGCTTTTTTTGGGATCAACGCCATAGGCTAACCAGTCAGCAACATTATCAATGGATGATTCTTTAATATTTTCGGGATGCTTGTATTCGCTCATCAAAGCATGCCAATCGGCAACCATAAAGAAACACCTATATTCTTCCTGAAGTTTAACCCAATTAGAAAGAGCGCCAACCCAATGCCCCAAGTGCAATTTACCAGTTGGCCTCATACCGCTTAAGATTGTCTTTGCCATAACTTATCTTTTAAATAACTTATACTTTATTTTAGACGCCGCGCTATAACCTCTTCATGAAATATATCAATAACGTCTTCTTCTTTTATTTTATCATAACCGATGTCGATTCCACACTCTAGGCCTTCGTTAACATCTTTAACATCGTCTTTAAAGCGTTTCAAATTTTTTACTTTTCCTTCAAAGATAACTTCATTGTCCCGAAAAAGATGGGCTACTGCCCCCCGAACAATCTTGCCTTTCTCAACCACGCATCCGGCAATTGTAATGCCTTTTGATAATTTAAAAACATTCTTAACCTTAGCCCTGCCCAAAAAGGTACGTTTTATTTGAGGAGTAAGCAATCCTTCGATAGCGGCTTTTACATCATCGATTAGCTCATAAACGATTTGATAAGACCTTAATTCTATCCCCTTTTTTTTAGCCAGATCACGCACGCTAGCCTCTATGCTTACTTTAAACCCAACTACTATCGAATCAGTAACCTCAGCCAATAAAATATCCGAAGAATTAACCGCACCCACTCCTTTATGAGTTATAACTAATTCTACCTCTTTAGAAGGTATCTTCCTCAAAGCACCTTCAACCGCTTCCAGTGTTCCCCCGACATCTGCTTTAAGAATTACTTTTAATTGTTTTAAGTCTTCCTCTTTAACTTTTTTATACAAATCCTCTAAACGCAGGTGTTTTGTTGGGGCCATCTTGCTCTTGCGGTCTTCTTCTTTTCTCTTATTAACAATCTCTTTGGCACTTTTTTCATCGGGTATAACCAATAACTGTTCACCCGGATTAGGAACACCATTTAAACCCAAAATCTCAACCGGCAACGAGGGTTCGGCTTTTTGGCAATTACGTCCTTGGTCGTCATGCATAGCCTTTATCCTGCCCATATGCATACCACAAATACACCAATCACCAACTTTAAGGGTTCCTTGCTGCACCAACACAGTTGCTAGAGCACCTTTTCCTTTGGAAAGTCTTGCCTCAACTACTATGCCAATAGCCGGCCGCTCATAATCTGCCTTTAATTCCATAATATCGGCATGCAATATGATTAAATCAAGCAAATCATCTATCCCTTCACCGGTTTTTGCCGAAACACCAACGGTTGTGGTTTGTCCACCCCAATCCTCAGGAACAAGGTTTATCTTTGAAAGCTGTTGCTTAACCATATCAATATTGGCATTAACTTTATCGATTTTATTTATTGCAACAATCATCGGAGCTTGGGCTGCTCTGGCATGATCGATTGCTTCGATGGTTTGAGGCTTAACCCCGTCATCGGCAGCTACAACTATAACTATAATATCGGTAACGTTAGCTCCTCTGGCCCGCATTGCGGTGAATGTTTCATGGCCCGGAGTATCAATAAAACTTAATTTTCCTTTATCTAAAGCGACCTGATAAGCACCAATATGTTGGGTAATACCTCCAGTCTCTCCTTCGCTTATCTTACTTTTACGTATATAATCCAAGATACTGGTTTTTCCATGGTCAATATGGCCCATGAAAGTAATTATCGGGGCTCTTTTCTGTAGATTTTCGGATTTTACATCAAGGATCTTTTCTTCTCTTGAAGGTTTTCGTTTTAGATTAACTTTATACTTATAAGCTATTTCTTTAGCAGTTTCTTCATCTAAAGCCTGGTTTATAGTATAAAGTTTACCCTTTTTCATTAAGGAACTCATGAGCCCTGAAGGTTTTTTATTAATTTTTACAGCCAACTCTTTAAGACTAATAGGGAAATCGACTTCGACTACATTACTTTCAATTTCTCTTTCCTTTAACGCCTCTAACTCATGGGTAATAACTTCTGCGGTTTCTTTATCTATGCTGGACATGTGATTTTTAACCGGAAAATTTAATTTCTGGAGTTTTTTTATCAGCTCCTTACTGTCGATTCCTAATTTTTTGGCTAACTCATGAATTCTCATCTACAATATCTCCTTTCTCTCTAGAAGCCATGGCAATGCTATTTCTTTTCATCACTTTCGGGGCTTTCTTGATTTTTATCATTTTTGTTTTCTTCGGTTTCGGTTTTTGTTCCAGACTCTTCTTCCTTATTTACTTCTTTGGCAGTTTCTTTTGCCTTTTGCTCTTTTTTCTCTTTGTCTTCTTTAACTATTTGCTCTACTACAGTTTTAGCCTCCTCAATTATACCAGCAGCTTTTTTAGAGCCGATTCCTTTTAATTTTGAAAGAGTACCAACATCTGCTCTAGTCAAATTATTCAAATTTCCATAACCGGCATCAACCAAAACCTCAGCCGCTTTCTTTCCTACGCTTTTTAGCTTCAATAATTTTTTAATATTTTCTTCGATACTCTCACGTGAGCGCACATCTATTTCCCAATTAACTAATTTCGAAGCCAAACGGACATTTTGTCCTTTTCGCCCGATAGCTAAAGATAGCTGATCGGCTGCAACCAGAACCTTTGCCCTTCTTACTTCTCTATCTAATTCTATCATAGAAATCACTGCTGGTGAAAGGGCTGCTTTAATAAATTCTTTAATATCTTCACTCCACCTGACGATATCTATTTTTTCTCCTCTTAGTTCTTCGATTATGTTTTTTACTCTTGAGCCTCTTATGCCTACACATGCTCCGACACAATCTACTTTATCGTCTTTAGAAACTACTGCTATTTTAGTTCTTTCTCCCGGGTCGCGGGCGATTGCTTTAATTTCAACTATACCTTCGCCAATTTCAGGCACCTCCAAGTTGAATAGTTTTCTTACCAAACCTTCATGCCGCCGCGAAAGTATTATTTGTACACCTTTTTCTTTTTTAACTTCATAAACATAAGCTTTTGCCCGTTCCCCTAATTTAAATCTATCTAAAGGGGATAAAAAAGAATTAGGAATAATACCCTCGGCCTTACCCATCAAATCAAGTATTACCGCTTTCTTCTCTAACCGATAGACTAGGCCGCCTACAATATCACCCTCTTTAGCTTTATAATCATTGTAGATGTTATCTTTTTCAGCTTCCCGGATTTTCTGAATAATAACTTGCCTGGCTGTCTGGGCAGCGATACGCCCAAACTCATTGGAAACAACTTCTTTCTCTCCGATGTAAACATGAATATCACCTTTGTTTGGATCAATTTCTACTCGGACATCGGATCCGGGATCGGTAATTTTTGAAATCTTTTTGGCAGCTACAGCTAAAGCTTGTTCTACCGCCTCTAGGAGAACTTTCTTATCGAGGCCTTTTTCTCTTTCTAATTGCGCAAGTATTGTTATAAATTCTTTTTTCACTTTTGATAAACCTCCTCTTAAATTCTATAAATTATTTTCAGCAAGTATTATATTTTTATTATTTCTTTACCTACTTTAATTTTTTTCAGATCTATTTCAATAGTATTTCCTTTACAATCTAGTAAAATTTCATCTTCTCTAACATCTAAAATTACTCCTTCTAAATACTCTTTTCCCATTACCGGTTCATTGAGCCAAAGTGAAACCTCTCTAGCCTTTGCTTTTTTAAAATCACTGCCGGCATACATCTTTCTGTCTAAACCAGGGGAATTTATTTCAACTAAGTATTGTTGGTTAAAAATATCATTTTCTTCTAAAAAAACGCATATTTTTTTATTTATTTTTGCACAAGCATCAAGGCCTATGCCGCCTTCAGGGTAATCTATCAAACAACGCAATATCTTTTTCCCAGAGGTTAAAATGATTCTAAATTCTATAACTTGGGCGCCTTGATCTTTTATTAATTCAGTAATCTTTTCTTGTAGTTGATCATCTCTCATATTCAGTCCTTAAAAAATTTATCGCCTCACTCTTGGTGAAACTTTTTTTCTCTTTGGTTTTTCTTATTTCTAAATCTATTTTTCCTTCTTTAGAGTAATTTTTTCCCATTATTAAAATATAAGGGTTTCCAATTAAATAAGCATCGTTAAATTTAACTCCGGCACCGTCTTCTCTATCATCGACTAATACTTTCAAGCCTAACTTTTCTAGGTCTCTTTCTAAGTTTAGAGCCTCTTCTTTAAGCTTATCGTCTAAAACCACCAAACTAACAGCAAAAGGAGCAATGCTTTTCGGCCAAACTAGGCCTTTATCGTCAGAATTAACCTCAGCGACAGCTGAAAGAACTCTGCTAACCCCGATTCCATAGCAACCCATAATTATTGGTTGACGTTTACCCTGCCCATCTAAAAATAAAGCTTCCTGGGCTTTTGAATACTTAGTTCCTAATTGGAAAATATGGCCGATTTCAATCATTTTCTCTTCTTTTACTTTCTCCCCGCATTCAGGACATTCTTGAGTTTCTTTGAAATAACCAGAACATCCCTGGCAATAACAAAGAATATCTTCACCAATTGAAGAAGGGACCATAAATTCATGCGATAGGCTGCCGCCCATGGCGCCAGAATCTGCTTCGGTCATTATAAAATCTAACTCACATTCTTTAAATATCTCTTGATAAGCTTCGAGCATCTTTTGATAATTCTCATCTAAACCTTTTTGGTCCCGGTCAAAACTGTAGGCATCTTTCATGATAAATTCACAACTGCGCATTAGTCCGAAACGTGGCCGAGGTTCATCCCGAAATTTAGTTTGAATCTGATAAAGAATAAAGGGTAATTGTTTATATGAAGAAACTGCACGCTTAACGATATCGGTTACCTCCTCCTCGTGTGTAGGCCCCAAACATAGCTCTTTATTCTTGCGGTCATCAAACTTAAACATCACCTCTTCTAAATCTTTATCTCTTCCGGTCTGCTGCCAAAGTTCAATTGGTTGCAGCGCACTCATAAATAACTCCTGGGCGCCTTTGGCGTCCATATGTTTGCGTATTAAATTATTTATATGGTGTAGAACGCGCCATCCCAAAGGAAGGTAAGAATATATCCCTGAGGAAACCATCGAAAGAAATCCTCCTCTTAAAAGAAGCTTGTGGCTTCTGCATTCGGCCACCTTCGGCGCTTGTCTTTGGGTAAAAATAAAACTTCTCGAAAACAACATACTTTCTCCTGATAATTTATTTCTTTTCACTGAATATACCGGGATCTAACTTAACTCCTTTTTTCTTAAAAACCGGTAAAAAACTTGGTTTGGCAACAGCTTTAAATTCGCCTTGTACTTTAGAATCTTCTCCGACCTCTTTAACTTCATATTTAAAAAGATCCTGTAAAACTATCTGATTGTTCTTTAACTCCCCGACCTCGGTGATGTGAGTAATCTTTCTTGAACCATCTTGTAATTGTTCATGCTGCACTATTAGGTCTAAGCCTGAAGATATCTGCTCTCTTATTGCCCACATCGGAAGATTTAAGCTAGCATATAAAGCCATAGTTTCTAACCTGGTAATAACATCAGACGGGCTTGAAGCATGAATTACAGCCAAAGAACCGCGATGGCCGCTATTTAAAGCTTGTAAATAATCCATGGCTTCTTCTCCTCTTACCTCACCCAAAATTATTCTAGTCGGCCTCATTCTTAAAGTATTGCGGAATAAATCTCTTGGGTTAACCTCGCCTCTACCTTCAATATTGGCTGAACGAGTTAATAATCTTACTACATGTTCCTGGCGTAAATTCAATTCTAAGGCATCTTCGATGGTTATTATCCTCTCTTGAGAGCCGATATATGAAGAAAGAACCTCTAAAGTAGTAGTCTTACCAGAACCGGTAGCCCCGGAAAACATTATATTTAACTTAGCCTTAACTGCAGCTTTTAAAAATTGGGCCATTCTTTGATCGACGGTTTTTAACTTTACTAAATCTTCTACATCCTGAATTGAAGTTAAAAATTTTCTTATTGTTACCGTAGCCCCGCCTACTGAAAGCGGTGGCAAGATAACATTGACCCGGGAACCATCATTAATTGAGAAATCAACATAAGCTGAGCTTTCATCAACTCTTTTCCCCGAAGGAGCAATCATCCTTTCAATCACATAACGTAGATGGTCTTCATCATCAAAGGCCGCATCGGAAAGCTGTTTTTTTCCATCCTTTTCTATGTAAACTTTTTTAGGTCCGTTTATCATGATCTCGGTTACACTCTCATCTTCCATATGTTTTTGAATCGGCCCCAATCCTAAAAAATCATCGCAGAGCGAACTGATAACTTTTTTCTTAATAGCGGGGTCTAAAGTAGCATTTTTACTTTCCTCAATATATTTACATACTTGCTCGGATTTCTCGGTTATAAATTCTCTGGTCAGCTTCTGATTTTGCCCCATCCAGCTACTTAACTGCTTACGAATGAGTTGTTTTAATTCTTTTGCTTTCATAATTCCCTCACCTTTTTTATTAAGTCTGACACTATTTTTTTATTATCACTCTTTTTTAGAATCTTTTCTTTTTTAAAAATAGCTGCTTTCTCTTTCCCGAAAGCAACTCCGATATCTGCTTGTTGAGCTTCACCCGGCCCATTAACTACGCAACCCATAACCGCAATAGTCAAAGGTCTGGTTATCTTTTCTTTTTTTAAGGTTTTTTTAAGTTTATCTACTATATCTATAAGATTAACTTCGCAACGCGAACAAGTAGGACATGATATTACTTGAGGCCCGAACCTTCTTATATCCAGAGCAGTCAAAATATCTTTAGCGGCTCTTATCTCCAAATAAGAAGGGGCGGTTAATGATACTCTTATAACATCACCGATACCTTTATAAAGAAGATTTCCTAAACCAATTGAAGATTTAGTCAACCCTTCTAAAAGAGCCCCGGTAGCAGTTACGCCCAAATGCAGGGGATAGCTATGCTTTGCGCTGAAAAATTCATTAGCTAAAATTGTGGTCCTTACATCTGCGCCTTTTAATGATACCATTATATCAAAAAACTTCACTCCTTCCAAAACCTTCAAGTAACTTTCAACTTTTTTAACCATTGCCCTAGCCATATCTTTAGGAGTAGAGAATGTTTTCTTAAATCCTCCTGAATTTATCCCGACCCTTATTGAAACTTTATGTTTTTTAGCCAGTTTAGCTACTTGCTCGACTTCTTTTTTCTTAGCTATGTTTAAAGGGTTCAGGCGTATCGATTCAAAACCTTCCTTGATTGCTTCCAAAGCTAAAAAATGATGAAAATGGATATCGGCCACTAAAGGAACCGATATATGCTTTCTCAATAAAGAATAGACCTTGGCATCTTCAAACTCTCTTACCGCAACTCTTATTGCTTCTGCACCTTCGGCCTCAAGCAGTTTAGCTTCTTTGATAAGATTTTTCTTATCTTTAGTAGAGCTTTTAAGCATACCCTTGATTCGAACTGGGTTTTTGCCGCCGATTTTAAGATTTCCGATTTTTACAGTTTTACTCATAAATAACTTTGTTAGACTTATTTATTATATTGGGTTCAGGGTTCTTGAGCCTCCGGTTCCTGGACCTCTTGATTTTCGGATTGTTGTTTTTCTTTATTTAAAATCTTAGGTCCAAACCTCACAATATCATTATAAAAAATAAATGCTATTAGAAGAAGAATTAACGCCAAACCGGCTTTGGTCAATCTATCTTCGGTCTTCTCGGATAAAGGTTTTTTTCTTATTTTTTCAATCAAGAAAAATAAAATATGCCCACCGTCTAATATCGGCAAGGGAAATAAATTTACAATAGCCAAACTCACATTTAAAACTGCCATAAGGTGTAAAGTAGCAATTATGCCGATTTTTACTGCCTCTGAGGCAATATAATAAATACCTACCGGACCGGCAACGGCTTCTTTAAAAGGCACCACGCCTAAAATAGTAAAAATGAATCCCTTAATAACTAAAACAGTTAAATTTAATAAATACTCCAGGCCCTTGAATATCGCTTTAGGAAACCCGTATTTGACTATCTCTACCTTAGAAGAAGCAGTTACTCCAATAACCGAAACATTCTTTTTTCTTCCAAAATCATCGGTTATTTGTTTTTTCTTTAAAGGTACATCGATATATAAAATCTTTCCGTCTCTGTTAACTTTGAGTGAAACCTTCTCTTTAGCTTTGTAGATAACCTTTGCCATCTCAACCCAATTATCTACTACCACATTATTTACTTCTAATACCTCATCGCCTTTCTGCAATCCGGCTTGTTGAGCTGGATAATTTTCAACTACCTCCCCAATGGTATTATCTGGATGAGGAAAACCAATAAAAGCAATTATACAAAAAATAACAAAAGCAAGGATATAATTAAAAAGAGGGCCGGCAAAAACTATCCTGGCCTTAATTCCTACCGGTTGTGAAAGGAATTCATCTTTAGCTCCCTTTTGTTCAGCCCGGTTGTCTCCGGCTAATTTCACATAACCGCCTAAAGGAATCAGGCGGATTGAAAAATCAGTTTCCTTGCCTTTTATCCTTACCAGCGGCGGGCCAAATCCGATAGCAAATTGTTCAACCCTTACTCCGGAACGCTTAGCAACGATAAAGTGCCCAAATTCATGGACTATTATCAAAATACTAAAGATAATTATTGTAAAAACAATACTCATAGCTTATCTAAAAACTCCTTTGCTTTTTCTCTACCCCATCGATCCCAATATTTTAAATCTTTTATATTGTTTATCTTATTTGAGGGGTAATTTTTAAAAATACTTTTCATTACTTTATGCATATCGGTAAACTTAATTTTTTTATTTAAAAAATAATCTATAGCTACCTCGTCAACAGCATTTAGAATAGCTAAAGAATTATCATCTCTTTTAGCTGCATCCAATACCAATTTTAATAATGGGTATCTCTCAAAATTAATCGGCTTAAAATTACAATTAAAAGGCTTATCTAATTCATCTCTATACTTACTTTTTAACCTCTTGGGATAATACAGAGCATGTGAAATCGGCATTTTCATATCCGGCGGATAAAGGCATGCCAATAAAGAATTATCCTGATATTGAATCAACGCATGAATGATTGATTCCTTATGGATAACTATCCCTATATCTTCATAAGGCATATCAAAAAATCTATGAGCTTCAACAACCTCAAAAGCTTTATTCACTAAAGTAGCGCTGTCGATAGTCACCCTTTTACCCATTGACCATGTGGGATGATTCAAAACCTCTTCTACCCCTGCCTTATCTAATTCACCAACATCGTAATTAGCTAAAGCTCCTCCGGATGCGGTTAAAAATATTTTTCTTAAATCACCTTTTTCGGGCCTACCTATTAATTGAAAAAGAGCATTTATTTCACTGTCTACCGGAATAATCTCGGTTTTATATTTTTTCGCGGTTTTAAAAACCAAACTGCCGGCACAAACTATTGCTTCTTTATTTGCTAAAGCAATTCTTTTACTTGATTTTATATTTATCAACAAAGGCCCAAGACAAGAAATTCCCGAGATAGCCATGAGTGAAATATCACTACTGAGGCTTGAAAATTTCTCTAAGCCTTCCTGGCCGGTAAATAACTCTACCGATTTAGGTAAAATTTTATTTAATTCTTCGGCTCGTTCTTGGTTTACCAAACAAACATAAGAAGGTTTAAATTCTTTTACCTGTTCCCAAAGAGCATCTATATCTTGATTGGCACAAAGGCCGATAACTCTGAATTGATCGCTGCCTTGCTTTATAACCTCTAAAGCATTTTTCCCAATTGAACCGGTTGAACCAAATACTAGTATTTTTTTCATTCATTAAAATAGATTTAACGCATCATAGTAACATAGAGGTAAAAGATAGGTGCGGTAAAAATTAAACTGTCCATAACATCTAAAATGCCGCCCATGCCCGTTAGGACTTTGCCGGAATCCTTAACTTGGCAATCCCTCTTTATCAAAGATTCAAAAAGATCCCCTAATTGAGCCACTATCGCTAAAATAATTATCAAAAAAAACTTCTCCAGTAGGTTAATGCTTGCAATAAATAAAGAGTATGTCAAACCAACCCCTAAACTGCTGAAAAATCCACCGACAGCCCCTTCCATAGACTTACGCGGGCTTATTCGTTTTATCAAAGCAGTTTTACCGAACTTCTTCCCCCAAAAATAAGCTCCGATATCAGAAGATTTAGTGGTTACGATTAAAAATCCGGTTAAAAGAGCACCCTCAGGCAATTGCCTTATCCTTAAAATAAAACTAAAACACCATGAAATATAAATAATGCCGAAAACAGTTGCTGAAATAGATAGTATGGATTGATGGGCGTCTTTTTTAGTAAGTTCCAGTAAAAATAAAATAAAAATGCCGATAACAGCAAAAGAGAATTGCCAACCTTCTTTTATCGGAAAGCGAAAATAAATAGTCAAAGGTATCAAAACCCCTACTAAAAGCCCCAATGGCTTAAATAAACGCACGCCTTTTTTCTCAACCATGTAAAAGAACTCATACAAGCCGGCTAATATAACTATAACTGTAGCTAATCCGGTAAGCGGATAGTAAAGCACGCAAAAAATGGTAATTGTTGCCAGAATAATTGAAGGAATTAACCTTTTAGCCATTAATATTACCAAACCTCCTCTCTCTTTCTGAGTAAGATTTTATAGCTTTTTCTAATTCTTTCTTATCGAAATCAGGCCAGAAAGTTTTTGTAAAATAAAATTCGCTATATGCTAGGTCCCAAATTAAAAAATTACTTATCCTCTCTTCGCCGGAAGTTCTAACTAAAAGATCCGGCTCTTCTACCCTTGCTAAAGAAAGATGCTTTTTAAATAAATCTTCATCAAGATCCTTTAAATCTATATCCCCATCGGCATATTTTTTCATTAATTTTTTGGTAGCTTCTAAAATGTCCCACCTTCCCCCATAATCTAAAGCGACATTTAAATTAAAACTTTTATTGTTTCTAGTTGCTGTTTCTACTTCCTTGATTTTCTTTACCATATTTGAGTTTATTCGATCTCTTCTGCCGATAATTTTTGTCCTTATATCTTCGGCAATTAATTCTTTTTTATAGTTAGTTAAAAATTTATCCATATAATTAAATAAAAATTTTAATTCTCTTTCGGGGCGATTCCAATTTTCAGTTGAGAAAGCAAAAATAGTAAGGCTCTTTACCCCCAGTTTTTTTGCTTCGCGGACAACCTCTTTTATCCGGGCAGCTCCTTTTCGATGGCCCATAATTCTCGGCAACCTTTTTCTTTGTGCCCAGCGTCCGTTGCCATCCATAATTATTGCAATATGTTTAGGCACCTTCATGATTTTGATTCTTTACATCTAAAACAAAAGGGGGCTTATGCCCCCTTTTGATGAAACTCTTTTAGGTTATTATTCTAGTTTAACCTTCGTTTAGTTTATTCTTCATTAATTCGTCTTTGAGGTTCTCTTCTAATTTCTTTTTGAACTCTTCCAATTTAGCATTCTCTTTTTTTAACTCTTCTATTTTAGTATTTAACTCGTCAATCTTTTCGGTTAAATCACTTTTCTCCCCTTTTAAATCCTCAATAGTTTTTTCTGAACTAATATTTTTAGCTAATTCTTGTTTATAAGCATTAGACAAGGTATTTATTTTAACCAACAAAGAAACACCGGCAACAACCAAAACTACGATCAGCCCAATTAATAAACTTATTATCAAAGGATTATCTTTCATTTCAATTCCTCCTCTTCTTCAAAACCTACATCGGCTTCCATGGCATCTGGGGGAGTTGCTTTCTTAGCTTTGGGTAAAATAACTATCTCTACTCGCCTATTAAACTGTCTGCCTTCTTCAGCATCGTTAGATGCTACTGGATGATATTCACCATAACCGATAGCTGATAACCTTTGGGGTGCTACGCCCTGTTCTTCTAAATAATAAAGGACTTGTAAGGCGCGTTGAGCTGAAAGCTCCCAGTTATTTTTCCAAGGCGAATATTTAATTGGTACGTTATCGGTATGGCCTTCAATACCAATATTGTTTTCAGGAACTTCCTCTTTAAGTATCCGGATAACCTTATTTAAGGTCGGGTAACTCTCTTCTCTTAATTTAGCCTTACCGGAATCAAATAAAACTTCGGCAACAAAGGTTATCACTAAACCTTTTTCTGCCATTTGAAGCCTTACTTGTTTATCTTTAATTTCTTGTGCCAGACGTTCTTGCAAAAGATCTTTAGTAGTTTTTAAGTCGTCTAACTCGCTTCTTAATTTCTCGATTTTTTCAACATCGGAGCGTCTTCCTTTTTGAAAAATTAACGCACATCCGTTAACAAAAAAAACTAAAACCATCAATAAAATAATGCTTTTATTTTTCATCTCCCCTCCTTTTAAATTATTGTTTTAGACTATCATAACAGCAGATACAAGTCAAGAAAATTAATCCCCTAAAAATAAGGCAAAAATGTCAATGATTTAGGGTATTTTTTGACTTTTAAAAGCTTAATTACCCTTGGCTGAATCTGGCTCTAGAAAGCCTCTTTTTACCCCGAATTGTTGCTTTTGAAGCTAAATTTTTTTAAACAACATCATAGCTCCTATCAAAATAAATAAGGTTGCACTGCTATACCTTATAATTGAAGGTTTCACATGTTTAGCTACAATTGCACCGATAATAACCGAAATTGCAGTAATAATTACATATGCCGATACTGAGCCCAAAAATACAGACCAAGGTTTACCTGACTTTGCCGACATTCCAATCCCCACTAATTGAGTTTTATCAGCTAATTCAGCTAAAAATATAGCACCAAAAGTTGCAAGGAAAATCTTTAAATCCACTTGGCCTCCTTTTTTTATTTTACGGAATTATTAAAATCCCAATTCTTGCTGATATCTTTTGCTATCTCTTCTGTAAATATTTTTTCTTCTTCAATAGAGTCTTTTTTTACCTGATATTTATCATAATCTTTTTTTATCTTTTCCTGATAAATCAAATATTTTTTCTTTATCGCCTGCAGCTGCATTCGATTAGCATCTTCAGGGTCTTGATACAAAGAACTATTATACACATAACTACTTTCATAATAAAAATAGTCACAACAAAACACAGAGATAGAAACAGAAATTGCCGGGATCACAGTGATTATGAGAAAAATAATTTTTCTCGTAATTCCTCCCCTTGAAAATAAATTAAAGATTTGGGAATCCCTGATGAGACGGTTTGTCCTTCACTTTTAATTATACAACTTCTATTGAAATTGTTTAGGTTTTTTTTGAGAATATTTAGCCCGCCAGAAAAATAGCCCTAAACCGGCTGTCACCATAAATAAACAAAGAACCTGCCCCAGGGTCAACGGTCCCAAAACATAGCCCAATTGGGGATCGGGCTGGCGGTAAAATTCGATAAAAAATCTTACTAACCCATAGCCAATTATATATAGCAAAAACAAAAATCCGTTAAAAAGCCTGACTTTTCTGAGGCTCCAAAGCAATGCGAACAAAAACAAACCTTCGAAAAAAGCCTCATAAAGCTGAGAAGGGTGTCTAAGGTTAAGCTGGGAATCTACAGGAAAATACATCCCCCACCAAACAGTGGTAATTCTTCCATATAATTCGGTATTTAAAAAATTACCGATTCGTCCAAAAGTATAGCCTAAAGGTACTGCCGGGGTTATAAAATCGGCGAATTTGGAAAAATTTATTTTTTTTGCCCGGGAGAAAATTAATGAGCCTACTATTATGCCGATTAAGGCTCCGTGATAAGACATTCCGCTAATACCGGTATAATTGATGCCATCTTTGAAACTAAAAGGTAAAAATATTTCTAAAGGATTTTTTATAAAATAACTTGGGTCATAGAACGAGACATAACCTAAGCGGGCCCCAAGTAAAACCGCAATAATAGCCCAGAAAAAATAATCATCTATCAGCTTTTTAGAATACTGAAAATTTTCTTTCTTTAACCTCTGGAGACATAATAGATAAACAACTACTATTGCCAATAAATACATTATTCCGTAATAACGAATTTCGATAGCTCCGATGGATATAAATACTGGGTCAATTCTTTCCGGAATATGCTGCCAGAAATCAACTATATTATTAAAAATATTCTCCATAAACTATCAAGCCTAAAATCGGATTGGCTATTCTCCGATATATTTAAGATGGTTTTTCTCTTTTACTTAATACTACCCTCTATCAAAAAAGAAGTCAACACTTCAAGCTAACCGGCTTCGCCACCCCCGGGGTGGAACGGACCGCCGGGGATGTTTTTTAAAATTTGCCAATAATAATTTACAGTATCAATCATTATTGCCGAAATATCTTTAATATCTTTCTCTTATTCTTTTGATTATTAACCATAGTAGGATATACTTGTTTCAATAAACTGGGAGAAGTCCCCAACCCTCTTACGTCAATCGCTGCATCTTCTAATATGATACTATATTTTTTATTGATATCTTGATGTTTAAAGAGCCTCTCCACCGACTCTACAATATAGCTTGCAGTATGCCCTACTATCGGGTCAGGAACCCCGCTGCTGGTTTCACTACGTGCGCTCATATCGCACTGGTCGTTGACATAATCAATAGCCACAAAGCGTCTTTTATCTTTTTCTTTATAAACCGCAACCTCGGTAGAAAACCAAACCATCCTGGTAATGCTGGCTATCTTTGAGGCAATTTTAGCTAAAATCGATAAACGGTAATTGCTAAATTCTTCATAGTTTACATGTTTATAAATATTTCTGCAATCATCCCACCAACAAGGTATTATAGTATCGAAAACATTAAAAACTCTGAACCATCCTCTTATCCCCCCTAACTCAATCGGCACTATCTTCTCTTGCAATAGGAAATTATCTCCCCTATCAAAATGCCGGGCTTTGGCAATTTCTCTTATCGAACCATTGGCTTCTTTTATCACTCCAAGTTGGCCGTAGCCTAAGGCTGGTTTTATAATAAAAGGAACTTTTAATTTATGGCGCTCTTGATCACTTAATTTGAAATTATTCGGCTCCCAATTACGTATAACAATTGTGTAGGGTACATTGATATTGGCATTTATTAACTCATAATGCAAAATTGATTTATCGATTGCGAATTTGGTCCTATCGGGGTCATTGATAACTATACCTCCGGTATCTTTTACCGCATAACATACCCTGGCATAGAGGTCATCTTTTTTATTATAAGTTGCCTCAGTATCCAAAAGCACCCTGATTTTTATCCTTCCACTCTCTAAATCCTTTAAAACTTCCTTTACATTGTCCTGAGATACCCAGAGAAAAGAAAATTTTCTTCTTTGACAGTTATTTTGAAGCTTGGCCACAAAAAATTCTTTTACTGTTCCGCTCCAATTCAAGGCAAAATCATATTTTCGCATAATTAACTGACTCCTGATTCTTTTATATCTATAAATAGCCTATCTGAATCAACTCTAACTAAAACTCCCAAAGGCAAAGTAACCCGAGATTCATTCTTTTTTACCGAATGGCCCGACGGAAACCCATAAATTATTGGAATTTCTAAATCATAAAAGATATCTTTTATTATATTTCTCATTATTTTTTCTTCCTCTTTATTGTTGAAACAATTTGGGATTTGTCCAAAAACTAACCCTTTAAGTTTATTGAATTTTCCGCAATTTTTCATCTGGCGTAAATATCCAAATATTGTCCTTATGTCTTCATCGATATCTTCTAAAAAAAGAATTTTATTTTTGGTGTCTATCTCATAGTTAGTACTCAAGGTAGAGACGATCATCGACATATTGCCGCCAACTAATTTTCCGGAGTTCTTGCCGGGCTTTATGGTTTTTAAACTTGAAAAAGTTAATTTCCCTAAAGGTTCGCAGCAAGTGATGGATTTAAAAAGAT
>CAZGLF010000007.1:0-2814 GCA_964526615.1 uncultured Planctomycetia bacterium | reverse complement strand
GATAATCCAAAGTAAAAGCATTCATCCCTTCATAAATCTCACCTGAAACTACCGGGCCGTGAAAAACAACCATCCGGGCTGCCTTTTGTAAATACAACAAAAGAGTTGTGATGTCACTATATCCAATAAAAATTTTAGGGTTATTTTTTATTATTTTTTTATCCAGGTAAGGGGTTATTTCGGCAGAACCATAACCAGCCTTGGCACAAAGTATAGCTTTTATTTGGGTATCGGCAAACATCTGATTTATTTGAAAAGCCCGTTTCTCTTGATAGCCGTTTCTTGACCAATATTTACTAAATATGCATTGTTGGTACTTAACTTTATACCCTAATTTTTTTAATTTTTTAACGCCTTGAATAAAATTATCGGGGTCAAAAGAACTGGCTGGGGCAACTATGCCGATAGTGTCGCCTTTTTTAAGCTTTGAAGGGCGCAGTAAGTTTGATTTTTTCATTGTTCAAATATTATACTAAATTTTTCTTAAAAAGAGCATCTTTTTTATTGCCAATATTTAACCTTAAAAAGCTCTCCTTTAAAATGCTAATGATGAGGTCTCTATAGCTTATGCCTAAAGATTTAGCCATTATTACTAAATCCGAATATTGAGGCGATAAACCAGCTAAAGGGTTAACCTCTAATAAGAAAGCTTTATCTTGCCTTGAAACCTTAAAATCTACTCTAGCAAAATCACGGCAAGAAAATTCTTTAAATACCCTTAAGGCATAGGTTTTTATCTTATTTTCCAAGCCTAAAGAAATATCTGCCGATGTTTGGTATCTTACCAATTCTTTCCAGTTTCTTTTTACCTCCAGAGAATAAAAGAAATCTTTGTTGTTATTATCCTTATAAGAGATTTCCATAATACCTAAAACCCGGGGAGATTCATTACCAATTACGCCAACCGTTAATTCCCTGCCCTCGATATACTCTTCTACTAACACCGGTTGCCGGGGATATTTTTTAAATAAATATTGAAGGTTTTTTTCTAATTCTTGGGGCTTAAAAACTTTAGAACAATCATATATGCCTTTGCTGGAGCCCTCCCATGCCGGTTTAGTTATTAAAGGGTAATTTAGGGTCTTGGTTAATTTAAGATCTTGAATTCGCTGCACTACCGCAAAGGCCGGTGTTGGAATATTGGACTGATTTAAAATCTTTTTAGCCAATATCTTATCTAAGCACAAACCTAAAGTTAAAGGGTCTGAACCTGAATAGGGTAAGTTTAGCATCTCCAGAATAGCTGGGATTTGAGATTCCCGGTTTCTTCCGCTATAGCCTTCGGCGATATTAAATACATATTCAATATTGTTAGCTTTTATCTTATCGATAATATCTAACCCGCCGCCTAATTCCGATACTTGGTGCCCCTGTTCCCTTAAGGCCTCTTTTATAGCAACAATTGTATTTTTGCTATCAAGCTCCTCTACCATCTCCTGGTCGTAAAAGGTTTTATTTTTAAAATCCTCTTTTAGATTATAAGTTATACCTATTCTCATTTTAATTCTCTGAATTATAATATTTAAAGATTTGACCTTGATAATTTTTTAAGATTATACAGCCTTTGCCTTCTGAAATTAAATAGTTAGGGCCTAAAGGGACCTTACCCTTACCGTCGATACCATCAATAACAAAAGTGGGTATACACATTCCGCTGGTAAAACCTCTCATCTTTTTCAAAATATCTAAACCTTTGAATATTGGTGTTCGGAAATGAAAATTCCCCAAAACCGGGTCGCATTGAAAAAGATAGTATGGCCTGATTCTTATGCTTTGTAATTTTTGGCACAGCTCGATCATAACCGCGGGGTCGTCGTTAATGCCTTTAAGAAGAACTGATTGATTACTCAAAGGTATAGCGCAGTTTTGTATCTTCCGGCAAGCCAACTTTGATTCTTTGGTGATTTCTAAAGGATGGTTAAATTGGACATTTATCCAAAGCTTATCATACTTAGCCAGCACCTGGCAAAGATGATCATCTATTCTCGCAGGAAATACTACCGGCGCCCTTGAACCAATTCTTATCACTTGAATATGTTTGATATCAGAAACCAAAGAAAGAATGTCATCGATTTTTTTAGTAGTTAAATTTAAAGGGTCCCCGCCGGATATAATAACTTCCCTTATCTGTTTATTGTTTTTCACATAATCTAGGGCTTTATTTATATCTTCGGTGGTTGGTTCGGGGTGGTCATCTTTCCAAATTCTTTTTCTGGTGCAGTGACGGCAATACATAAAACAACGATTGGTAACTAAAAGAAGCACCCTGTCAGGATAACGGTGAACCAAAAACGGTACCGGCGAGGTTTCTTCTTCGGCTAAAGGATCTAAGGCTTGGTCTTTCTTTTCGACTAATTCATTGGGGTTCGGTAAACATTGCAATAATATCGGGTCGCAGAAATCATTTAGATTTTTTGCCAGCGATAAATAATACAACGGTATTCTCATATGATATCTTTGGTGAACTTCTTTAAAAGAGGCTGCTGTTTCAGAGTCTAAATTAATGACTTTACTCAACTCATCAATATTAGATAGGAAATCTCTGAATATGAATTGTTGTGCCTTAGGTAAATCAGGCCCACAACAACTTTGCCCTATTTGTTCGGTATCAATTTTTGAGATTTGTTTGGTATTGTTCACCTTTATCTCCTTCCTCAAAAAATAATATCCCCCCACATTTAAAGATGGGGGGATACATAATAAGTTCCTAAAATTCTATCGATACCCATTTAAAGTAATTATTACCCTGGAATAATTTTTAAATTTTTATTACCTTGGTATTTACCACTTTTTAAAAATCCTTTTTTGGCCTCA
>CAZGLF010000006.1:0-30854 GCA_964526615.1 uncultured Planctomycetia bacterium | reverse complement strand
ATGTAGTGGCACATAAAATAATCCGCGGCGACGGGGTGACCCGTTATTATGTCGATGATGATTACCAACCAAAAGTTGATGCGGGTTTGAGAGAGAATTTAAAAAAGACTTTCAGCCAAACCGAAAGTAAAGTCCACGAAGGCGGGCTTTGGACAACCGATGCCATTTTCAGGGAAACCAAAGATATAGTCAATGAGCATATTGATAAAGGGGCAATTGCCGTTGATATGGTTACCTCGCCTTTTATTACTGTTTCTAACCTTTACAAAAGAAAAGCCGCTGCGATTTTGGCAGTAAGCGATAATTTAATTACCGGCCAATTCGGTTTTACCGATTTCAGGTTTTTCCAGGCTGAGATGAAGATGGCTGAGGTAGCATTTGGAGTGATTGATAATTTATAAGGAGATAGATATGGAGATTAATTGGAAAGAAGATGTTGAAAAAAAATACCAAGAGGTTACCGATGACCTTCCTCAATTTCATCGCAGCATTGCCAAAGTATTGGTTAAGGAAAAAGCTGAAGAATTAGCTAAAGAGAGAGGTTCTGAAAATGTCGAGATCAGTGATTTGGTTAAGGCTTTTTTTCAAGAAGTCCCGCCGGCTTTTAAAGATATGATGAAAAGGTTATTGGGTAAACACGGCATAGAGTATGCAGAATATATAAAGGAGTAGGGAAGTTTCAAAGACAGTAGTTTTAGGTTGTGGAGCAATCGGCGGGTTATTTTTAGGATATCTTAGCGAGAAAGGAAAAGATGTTACCGGTATCGTTAGAGATTATCAAAAAGACCTTTTTAACTTAGAAGGCATTCATCTTAGCGGGGCAAGGGGAGCCAAGACCATTAAGGTTAAAGCCGATACTAATTTAAGCGAAGATATTGATTTAGCTATTTTTGCCACAAAAACCGCTGATTTAAAACCTTTAATCGAAGCTAATTTAAAACACCTAGAAAAAGCAATTATTCTTACTACTCAAAACGGGGTAAGAGCCGATTATATTTTTGCTGATTACTTTCCCCAGGAAAGAATTGTCAGCGGAATTGTGATGTTTGGTTCGACATTTTATGCACCCAATGAGGTAGTGCATAATTTTGAAGGTAATCTAATAGTGGGAAATATCTTTGATAAAGAGGTTGAGGATTTCAACAAAGTAATAGATTTTTTAACTCCGGCCTTTAAGATAACCGAGTTAAAAAATATCCGGGGAGCAAAGTATTTAAAATTACTTATTAATTTGAACAATTGCATCCCGG
Source organism: uncultured Planctomycetia bacterium (assembly GCA_964526615.1). GTDB lineage: Bacteria > Omnitrophota > Gorgyraeia > Duberdicusellales > 4484-171 > CAZGLF01. Next base: position 29,604 of record CAZGLF010000006.1, on the reverse strand, counting down.
CTTGCTTAGGGGTATCGATGCAGGAAGCCTTTGCTGATATTGAAATATCAAAGTTGGCTATAAAGTTAAACCGGGAAGCTTATTCGGTTTTAAAAGAAAGCGGCATTGAGCTGGCAAGTTTACCGAATTATCCTAAAGAGAGAATTGAAGGACTGGTATCAATGGATATAGAGGAGGCTGGGGGAATATTTTCTAAAGTTATGAGCACTTTAAGCCGGGAGCCTTTATATGGTTCAATTTTACAAAGTATAAAACGCAACAAACTCTCTGAAATCGACTATATAAACGGAGAAATTATAAAAATAGCTTCCGATAATAAATTAGAGGCTCGGCTGAATAGCAAGATGGTTGATTTAGTCCACCGGATTGAAGAGAACAAGAAGTTTTTAAGTAAAAAGGAATTATTAGAGAAGATGGAGGCTTAATATGGTAAAGACACCGTTTCCAAAATTAAAATTAACTGTTTTAAATGTATATGGCCATTGCTATCATGGCTATAAAAAAGGTGATGAGCTGATTTTAGAGGACTTTACTCATCCGCCGAAACATTTTTGTTTAGGCCTGGCCCATGCCTTATTTCCGGTTATCTATGCTTTGAGTTTTGGAGCAAAATTTCCCTTTATGGATAACCAGAGGTCTTTGAATATAACTTGCCCTGACGGCGGGAAGTTAGAATTTAAAGCTGAGATCTTAGATAAAGAAGGTAAAGTTCAGCAAATACCTAAAGATCCTGAATTTAAAGGGCCTAATCCTAAAGATATGGAGATAGAGGTAGTTAAGGCTGAAGGAAAATGCGCTTATGGATATAAGATTGGAGATAAGTGGCAGGTTAAAGGTTTAAAGTGTATCGACGGCTTCTGCGGTGCAGCCTGGCATACAGCTTTCCCGGCATTATTTGCCCTTAATTTTGGAGCAAAATTTCATTTTATGGATGATCAAGATACAATTGATACTGTAACGTGTCCTGACGGAGGCAATATAGTATTTAAAGTCAGTAGGAGGAAAAAGTGAGAAGAGTTGTTATTACTGGAATCGGAGTAATCTCTGCTGCCGGAGAGGATAAGAATGAGTTTTATACTAATTTAATCGAAGGCAAGCCTTGTATTGAAAGGGTAGAGAATTTTGATGTTAGTTTATTTGTCTCTCAGATTGCATCGCAAGACTTAAACTTTGATCCTTTGAAGTTTGGAATCAAAGACCACCAGCGTATGGATAGATATGTCCAATTTGGTGTTGCCGCGGCTAAAGGTGCGGTTGAAGATGCTAAGTTAGATTTAAAAGAATTAAGTTCCAGGAGAGCCGGGGTGGTTTTAGCAAATGCAATTTGCGGAACCCGTTTTATGGAAGAGGAGTTTTTATTGGTTACCGATTGGGGCAAAAAACCAATTGACCCCCGAAAGGGACGCCCTTATCTTTATGATGCCGCAATGTTTAACACCCCAAGCTCTGAAATCGGGGCAATTTATCAGACTAAAGGAATAAATTGTACGGTATCAACCGGTTGTACTGCCGGAACCGATTCTTTGGGTTTTGCTTATGAGCTAATCAAAGAAGGAAGGCAGGATTTAGTTATTGCCGGAGCCAGTGAAGCTCCAGTTACCCCGATTACTTTTGGAGCCTTTGACGTAGTTAATGTTTTGGCAAAAAATAATGACGAGCCTCACAAATCAAGCCGGCCTTTTGATAATAAACGCAATGGTTTTGTAATCAGTGAAGCTTCAGGTGTCCTTATCTTAGAAGACCTTGAGCATGCTAAAAAAAGAGGCGCTCATATCTATGCTGAAATAGTAGGTTATGGTACTAGTTGTAATGCTTTTCATATGACTGATTTGCCTGAAGACGGTGAACCAATGGCCAGATGTATGGATGAGGCAATAAGTGAGGCCGGTATTAAAAAAGATCAAATTGACTACATCAATGCTCACGGTTCATCGACCCGGCAGAATGATGTTTTTGAAACCGGCGCTTATAAGATGGTTTTTGGTGAACAGGCTTACAAGGTGCCGATTAGTTCAATTAAGTCAATGATCGGGCATCCTCTGGCAGCAGCTAATGCTGTTGAAAGTGTCTTATGTTGTATGGTATTTGAGAAGGGCTATCTTCCTCCAACCATAAACCAGGAAGAACAAGACCCAAGGTGTGACCTAGATTATATTCCTAATAAAAAAAGAGAGATCAGGCCAGAATATATATTAAAAACCAGCAGTGGGTTTTCCGGAATTCACTCATCGATTGTATTTAAGAGGTGGAGGTAATCAATGAAGGAGAGAGTAGCAATAACTGGTATTGGAATAGTTTCCCCCTGTGGCCTTAAAAAAGAGACTTTCTGGGCCAATTTAAAAAGAGGGGAATCATTTATCGATGAGATTAGAAGATTTGACGCCAGCCTTTATCCTTCAAGGATTGCCGGGCAAGTTCATGACCTTGATCACTATACTCATCTTTCAGGAAGATTAATAAAAAAGATTGATGTATTTTCACACATGGGTTTGGTTGCCAGTGAGCAGGCCCTACAAGATGCTAAAGTTGACTTAGAGAATATCGATAAAAAAAGAGTCGGTGTTTTTATGGGCAATGCTATCGGCGGTTGGCTATTTGCTGAGACCGAATTAAGGGATATGTATATCGAAGGAAGAGAAGGTATTTCTCCTTATATGGCTTCGGCTTGGTTTCCGGCAGCACCCCAGGGTCAAATTACGATTTATTATGGCTTTAAAGGTTATAGTAAGACTATTGTTGCTGACCGGGCATCTTCAGCTTTAGCTATTTGGTATGCAGCAAAAACTGTAGCTGCCGGTAAAAATGATTTAATACTGGCCGGAGGAATGGAAGCACCGGTTACCCCTTACGCTTTACTTTCGGCAAATACCTACGGCAGCCTGTCTAAGAATAACCTTAATTATAAAAGTGCTTATAAGCCTTATGATTTAAACCGTGACGGTTTTGTTATTGGTGAGGGTTCAGGAGTAGTTGCCCTTGAGAAGGAATCCCGGGCTAAAGAAAGAGGGGCGCCGATATATGGTTTTGTAAAAGGAGTTGGTTTTTCATCTGACGGTTACCACTACTCTCGTTATAAGCCGGCTTCAGAAGAATTAGAATTTGCAATCAGTGAGGCCTTAAGAGATGCCGGCTGGAAGGCTAAAGATATCGATTATATTTGTTTGGATGCCGAGGCAACAGTAATCGGAGATTATTTAGAAACCCAAGCCCTAAAGAATGTATTCGGAAAAGACTTAGATAATATCTCCTTAAGTGCACCAAAGAGTATGTTTGGTAATTTATTAGGTGCTCAGAGTGCTTTAGATTTAGTAGCGACTCTTTTATCGATGAAGAATTCAACTGTTTTACCGACGATAAATTATCAGATGAATGACCCTTATTGTGACCTAGATTATACTCCCAATAAAGCTATTGAGAAAAAGATAAATAAAGCTTTAATCATAGCAAGAGGAAGGGGAGGAATAAATACGGTATTAGCCATTGAAAAATAATAAAGGAGGTTGTAGAGATGGCATTAAAAGATGAAGTCTTAGATGTAATCAGTAACACCTTAGATGTTGGAAAAGATGAGTTAAAAGAAGGCCAAAAACTCTATGATTCAATTGGAGTTGATTCAACCGAGATGGTCGAGGTGGTAGTTTCACTTAATAAGCATTTCGGGATTAAAATTGAGACTAGTGAAGTAACTAAGTTCTCAACTGTAAATGATATAGTTGGGGTTGTTGAGAAGAAAAAACAAAGTTAATTTAAATTAGTATGAAGATAGTTGATTTAAGTTTGCCGATTGATGATTCGGCTTTTGAGGTTCACCCTTTAAGGATTGAGCGCACTTCTCATACCGAAGGCGTTGAGAAGGTAAATAAAGTAATAATGTCGCGTACCCCTGAGGGCCAAAAAGATTATGAGGGCGGAAAGCGAATAATAAAAAAAGAACAGCTTCCCGAAGGTGAATTCCTATCGCTTGAGATGGTTTATTCCTCGGTTCACAGCGGAACTCATCTAGATTATTCTTTTCACTACGGGAGTAAATCCGAAGGCAGAGATTCAAAGACCGCTGATGAGATACCGCTTCAGTGGTGCTATCAGGACGGAGTCAGGCTTGATTTAACCCATAAAATGCCAGATGAGGTAATAACCGAGGCCGACATAAAAGAAACACTCGATAAAATCAACTATCAATTAAAGCCAAAAGATATAGTGCTTTTATATACCGGTTCAGATAAGCTCTTTGGGAGTAAAGAATATTTCAGTGATTATCCCGGAGTTGATGCTTCAGCAATTGATTATCTGCTTGATAAAGGTATTAAAGTTTTTGGGGTAGATACTATGGGAATAGATAGGCCTTATAAATTTATGATGCAGGATTTTTTAAAGACCAATGACCCAAAGTATCTTTGGCCCTCGCATTTTCACGGCAGAAAAAGAGAATTTATTCATATCGAGCGCCTGGCTAATTTAGGTGCTTTGGATGATTTTGGTTTTAAGGTAATTTGTTTTCCGGTAAGAATCAGAAAAACCGGTGCTGCCTGGGCAAGGGTGGTTGGTATGATAGATTATTAATAATATGTCCCTCGCGCCTGTATACCGGGGTAATTTTCTTCGAAACTTACCCCGGGGCGCTTCGGGATCAATTCTCCCGCCAAAGGCGGGATCATTGAGGAGGTAAATTTATGGCACATACAGTAAATTCAATAGTTATAAATGCACCATATGAGAAGGTATTTGATATTAGTAATGATATTTCACGCTGGAATGAATTATTTGAGGAGTATAACGAATCAAAGGTAGTTGAGGCCAAGGATAATAAAATTGTATTTCAACTAACCCATAAAAATGGAAATAGCTGGACTTCATACCGCCTATTATTTAAAGATGATAAATTTGCCTATGCTTCCAAAATCGAGCCGATGTTTCCTTTTGAGTATATGAAGATAATCTGGTTATATCGTGAGACTGAAGACGGTGTTGTGATGACCTGGGTTCAGGATTTTAAAATGGATAAAGGCGCAAAGTTTAATGACGAGCAAGTTGAGGAAATAATCAACAAGCATTCCAAAGATAATTTGGTAAGGTTTAAAGAGATAATTGAAAAAGAAGCTAATGCGTAAGATAAACTTTACAATATTTTGTTTGATGTTTTTTGCGGTGTCCTTCGGGGTAGCGGCAATGGCGGCTTTAATTCCCTCGATATCGGCTTACTTTGGTGTGTCTCAAAGTTACGCTTTTAAATTAACCTGGCTCTATATGTTGCCTTACGGGTTTTTTGCCCTTATCTGGGCACCGCTGACTAATTCGGTTAAGATAAAAGATTTATTTTTATTTACTACTTTAGGGTTTTTTATCTCATCTTTGTTTTTTGCTCTCTCCTTCAGCATCAAGGAAGCTTTTGTATTTAGATTTTTGATGGGGGTGTTTGGCTGCAGTTTTGTCCCTTTAGTTTTAATTACTATCGGTAAAGTTATCGAGCCGGAAAAAAAAGCAAAGTATATCGGAACCTTTTTTGCTTTAAGTTACCTTTCATCTTTCGTCAGCGTGTTTTTAAGCGGAATATTATTTTGGAGAATTATCTATCTGGTTCCGACAGTTTTGAGTTTAGCTGCTTTTATTATGATAATTACCCATTTGGATGAGTTCGATTTCAGAAAGCCTGAGTTTAAGATAAGTTACCTTGATACCTTGCGCGATAAAAAGGCAATCGGGTTCTTTTTAACTATAATGCTGGCAAGCTTTCTCTACCATAGTCTTCAACAGCGCTTGGGAGTATTTTTGCACCAGACTTACAATCTAAGACAATTTATTATCAGTTCGATTTTTACAATATCAACTTTTAGCGCGATTATTTTTGAATTTGGCGGAGGGTATCTAAGTGCAAAAGTAGGAAATATAAAGGTAGTAAAAATCGGCTTTATCTTAATGAGTATTTTTACTTTACTGCTGGCTTTAACTGTTAATTATCAAATATTGTTTTTTGCGGTTATTTTCTGGGGTTCAGGCTGGGCTCTGACTCATATCGGCCTATCATCGCATCTGGCGCACTTTCCCGATAAAATTCTACGTGATGCCTCAAGCCTAAATAGTGCTCTTCGTTTTAGCTTCGGAGGGTTAGGTGCATTTTTCGGCGGGTTATTGAGTGAGTTGATTGGATTTCGGGTTTTCTTTATAATGGTTGGAGTAGCCGTATTTATATTAGGATTTTTTGTAAATAAAATTGTAAAGAAAGGAGAACTATGGCAGACCTAAATCAAAAAGTATGTATTATAACTGGTGCCAGCGGTGGTATCGGAAAAACCATTGTTGAGAAGTTAGCCGCTAGCGGCGCAACTTTGGTTTTAGCTGCAAGAAGGTTAGAGGTTTTAGAGGAGATAAAAAAATCTCTGCCTCAACCCGATAAAGTTTTATGTGTTAAGTGTGACGTTACCAAGCAAGAGGATTTAGAAAACCTGATTAACAAAACCATTGAGAAGTTTTCCCGAATCGATGTTTTGGTTAACGGGGCCGGGGTTTCCAGCCAGTATCCTTTCTGGCAGCAGCCGCTTGAGGATATCGGTAAAGTTATCTATACCAACTATTATAGTTATGTTATGCTTTCCCGTTTGGTAGTAGAAAAGATGAAGGAGCAGAATTCAGGGCACATCATAAACATTACTAGCGGTTCGGTTATGGTAGACCCGCCGCCGCGCAACTTCATAGTTTATACCTCATTGAAGGTGGCATTAAGAGTTTTTGCTAAAGGGCTTTTCTGGGAGATGCGGGATTTCGGTTTAAAGGTAACCTCGATTTTTCCCGGGGTAACCCGAACACCTTTGACCGGAAAGTTAAAAGAAGTATCTGAAGAGGGTTCGCGTTTAATGGAACCGGAAGCAGTGGCCGATACAGTTTTATTCGCCTTAGCTCAGCCGCAGAATGTCTGTCCGCTTGAGCTGGCAGTAATAAATCAGCAGACACCTTGGAAGAAACCAGTGATACCGTTTAAACAGGATCACCCGGATAAATAGAAATGTGTATAAGATTTATTAATAGTATATCCCTCGCGCCTATATACCAGGGTAACTTTCTTCGAAACTTACCCCGGGGCGCTTCGGGATCAATTCTCCCGCCAAAGGCGGGATCATTGAGGAGGTAAAGGATGAAGATTTTATTTGCTATGCCAAAAGTAGGCAACTGGGCAACCCACGGTAAACATCTCGGGCCTAATCAGCTATATGCTCACTGGGCTGCTTATGTAAGAGAGAAGGGTTTTAAAGATATTGAGGTCCTTGATTGCCGGGCTTTTGAAATCCAAGCCGATGAGATGATTGAGAAGATAAAAGAGAAAAAACCCGATGTAGTAGTTATTGGCGATATGCTTCACTCCTACGGCGGTTTTGCAATTCTGCATTATTTCCTAGAGACGGCCAGAAGAGTAAAAGAGGTTTTACCTGATACCAAGACTATCTTTGGCGGGCTTTGGGTCTCATCGATGCCGAAGTTTGTATTAGAACAATATCCCTATATTGATTATGTAGTAATGGGGGAAGAAAATGCTTTTAGTGACTTAATTGCTACCTTAGATAAGGGCCAAGAAGTTGCTGATAAAATAGCTGGCGTTGCTGCCAGAGTAGATGGTGAGCCGGTATTAGGGCCGCATCGTGAATTAATCCAGGACCTAGATACTTTACCGCTGCCGGCTTATGACCTGTTTCCGATGGATAAATATGTCGGCCATACTTATTGGAAGCCATTTGTCGAGATGGTTACCTCACGTGGTTGTCCTTCAGCTTGCACCTTTTGTTATGAGTGGGACCAGTATGACCCTAGAACCCCTAATGACTTTTTAAAGTGGAGAGCTAAATCCCCGGAAAGAGTAATTGAGGAGTTAAATTTATTGCATGAAAAATATGGGGTAAAAGTAGTAGTTATTCAGGATGATAACTTTAACGTTACCCCTGAGAGAGTAGAGAAATTCTGCAAGATGAAATTAGAGAGTAAGAACCCGATTAAATGGGTTTCCTTAGGAAGAGCAATTGACTGGGTTAATTGTGAAAGTATTCTTCCTTTGATGAAAGAGTCAGGTTTGTTTATGGGAGTCTTTGGGATTGAGGTTACAACGGCCCAAGAATTAAAACAAATCGCTAAAGGGATTACCATCGAGCAGATAAAAAAGACAATCGAAATTTTAAGAAAGAATAATATTGCAATCGTTGCTGATATTATGATGGGTTTTGACAACGATACCGAGGCAATCATAAAACAGCGTTCAGAGTTTACCGATATGGTAGACCCGGATGTTTTATGGATTGGCTATGTTACTCCGGCACCTAATTCACCGATTTGGCGCCAGAGAGTAAAACGCGGGGAACTAGATCCGAAACAAATTGATTTTCTAAAGTGGGATTTCTTGCACCCGGTTATGGATACCAAACACTTAACGGTTGAAGATTACGGAAGGCTTGGTTCTTGGTGTATGCGGGAGTTCTACTCAAAGCCGGGTAGAGTCCAAAGAATTTTAACCAGTGACTTTGACCCGCTGGCTAAACTTTGCTTCCAGGATGTAATGCAGGGTGTTGATAAGTGGGAGAAAGCCGCTGTTTCCGGTGAAAAACACGTTTAAAAGTAAATGAGAAAAAGGGAATAATGAGTGAATGGGTAAAATTGTTTTACTCATTCGCTCATAAACCCAGTAACTCTTAAACTTATTATGTTGTGCGATAGTCATATTCATTTTATTCCCTCTCAAATTTCAGAACAGACTACCTTTTATAAAGGTATCTGGAGTGATAAAGATAAGCTTTATGATTTCTTAGATGAAAATAAAATCGATAAAGCTTTCCTGGTTTATCCTTCAACCGATGCTTCTTTAAAATTAGGTTCATTTAAAAAAGAGGCTAAAATCTACAACCAGGCTTTAGCTGATATTCTAAAAGAGAACTCAAAAATAATTGCAGCTTGTTTGGTTGATATCGACGATTTATCAAATATTGATTCAGAGTTAGAGAAACTTCAAAGGAAAGGTTTTTCAGCCGTTACTATTGCTTCAAGTTATAAAGGTAAATTTATTACCCAAAAACTTACTCCCTTATTTGAAGCCGCGCAAAAACATAACTTAGCAATCTTTATCCATCCCCAGACAATTAATCCGATTGGGTATGAGCGGGTAAGTGATCCGCTTTTGATGCCAGTTCTAGAGTATAGCTTTGATAACTAGATGTTTCTGGGGTTATTGATGATGCAGGCTTTATTAGAAAAATATGATATTGATTTTATTTTTTCCTCTCTTGGCGGAGTAGTTCCTTTTTTAAAGCAGCGTTTCGATAGGGTTTATACTATGCTTAGAAAAAGAGAGATAGTAAAAGACCTCGGTAAGTTACCTTCAGAGATATTAAAAAAAGTCTATGTTGATACTTCCGGTGCTTGCCTGGGCAATATCAAATTAGCTCTTGAGTTGTTCGGTGAAAATAATATTATCTGGGGCTCTGATTATCCGGTGAATGCACCAGTTAAGGCGAGCTTGGAAGAGCTAGACTCTTTAGGTGATCCGTTAAAGGAAAAGATCACCTCAGCTAACTTCCTAAAAATCTTTAAATAATTATGAAAGTTTATATTAATCAAAAAATAGTTGATAAGAGTGAGTTAAAAGAAGTGCTTGAGCCGGGTTTTCTCTTTGGCTGGGGAGTATTTGAAGCTCTGCGGGCCTATAGTGCTAAGCCGGCTTTTTTAGGTTTTCATATCGAGAGATTAAATAAATCTTTGGAATTAGTTGGTTTAGAAAAAGCCGATATCAGCTGGCAGAAGACTATTGATAAGTTACTAAAAGAGAATAAATTAAGCGATGCTTATATTAGAATCACTGCTTACCGCAAGAGAGAGGGCCTTGGTTTAGTCATTTATGTTGATAAATTTAGTTATTATACCGATGAGGTTTACAAAAAAGGGTTTAAAGCTATTATCTCAACCCATAAAAGAGATATTAACAGCATTACCTCAAAGGTTAAATCTCTAAGTTACCTTGAGAACCGGATTGCCTGGTTCCAGGCTCAAAAGCAAAAAAAGCAGGAAGCCCTGCTTTTGAATCAGGAAGGAAATCTTGCCGGCGGAGCAAGGAGTAATTTATTCTTAGTAAAAGATAAAACCCTGCTTACCCCGGCAGTTGAAGAAGGGGCCTTTTCCGGGATAACCCGCCAGGTTATCTTAGATATTGCTAAACAATTAGGACTTGGGATAAGTAAAGGCAATATTAATCCCGAGGTGATAGTATCAGCTGATGAGGCTTTTATTACCAGTTCTTTAATGGAGGTTATGCCTTTGGTTGAAGTTGGTGACAAGCAAGTAGCCGATGGCAAACCGGGTGGGATAACTCTAAAGTTATTAGAAGAATACCGAAAACTAATTAGATAATTATGGGTAAGAAATTAAAATATTCACCGCTTTTTTGGCCGATTAAATATAAAGGAGATACTATTTATATCTTAGATGAGACCCTTTTGCCTAAAAAAGTCCAGTATATTAAGGCCGGAACCTATACCCAGTGTTGCTCGGCAATCGCCAAGATGAAGACCCGGGCAGTAGGGCAGGTAATTTTGGTTATGTATACTTTTTTAATGGTTGCCAGAAAAAGCAAAAATAAAAAAGCTCTTTCAAAAAAATTAATTAAAGTTGCTAAAGCAATCAATGTTACTCGCCCGACACTTTCATTTAAGTTTTTAACTGATATGGTATTGGGTTGGGATAAAAAAACTTTTCCTTTGGAAAAAAGTATTCTAAATTTTTTAGAAACTTTAAAGAGTGCCAGGATAAAACAGGCACAAGAGGCTGAGAAACTTTTTCAAAACAAAGATAGTATTTTAACTCATTGTAATGTCAGCGGCCTTTTGCCGATGATAGCTGATATTGCTCAAACCAAAGGGAAAAAATTAAAATTCTATGTTACTGAAACCCGTCCTTATCTGCAGGGGTCAAGGCTAACCGCTTGGGAGCTGATGCGTTGCGGGTTTGACGTTACTATTATAAGTGATAATATGGTAGCCCAGCTGATGAAGGAGAAAAAAATCAACAAAGTCATAGTTGGCTCTGACAACTTAGCCCAGAATGGTGATATTGCAAATAAAATCGGGACTTATCAAATTGCAATATTGGCTAAGTATTTCAATATCCCGTTTTATGTTTTATGTGCTCCTTGCAGCAGGGCCAAGACCGGCGATGATATTAAAATCGAAGTAAGGCCGGATAGGGAATTATTAAAAATCGGCAACTATGATATTGCTCCCAAAGGAGCAAAAGCCTATTACCCGGCATTTGATATAACGCCTAATAAATTAATAACCAAACATATCTATTTAGAGGTCAAATGATGAGCGAAAAAGAGAAAAACTTAAAACAGGAAATCATAAAGGTCGGGAAACGCCTTTATTTTCAAGGCCTGGCAGTTGCTAAATCAGGAAATATCAGTGCCAAGTTAGATGATAAACATATTTTTCTTACTGCCGGCGGAAGTTTTCTCGGAGCCTTAGAAGAAGATGATATAGTTAAAGTAAATATCGATACTAAAGAACACCAAGGTGATAAGGCCCCGAGTTCAGAACTGCCTTTACATACTTTAGTTTATAAGAACTTTGACTCTGAGGTTGTTGTGCATTGTCATCCGCCTTTAATTAACGGTTACTTTGCAGTGACTTCAGACTTAAAAGCTCTAACTTTTGAAACTAAATTCTATTTAGGCGATATTCCAATAGTAAATCAAGATACTCCAACTGTTACTAAGCCCGATGAGGTGATAGAGGCTTTAAAGAAAAATAATTTAGTGGTTCTAAAAAATCACGGGGCAGTGGCAATGTCAGATAACTTCTCAGAGGCTATGGCTTTAATTGAAACCCTGGAAGAAGCAGTAAGAACAGCCGCCTTAGCTAGATTATTCGATAAAGATGTTTTAGATGAGTTAGATAAGCCTCTAAAGGAGAAACTAAAAAACGACACTGCTTATGATATGTTTTCTAAAGGCCATATCCAGGCAATAGTTGATTTAGTAAATAAAGATGAGTTTATCCGGGAGAAAGGCCAAGAGCTAGACTTAACTGTTGAGCTGGCAATAACTTTAGATGATAAAGCCTATAAGTTTAATTTTGAAAAGGGAGAGATAAAAAATCTGGATTACGACAAAGATGCTCCTTTTGTTATCAGTGCACCTAAAGAGGCATGGCAAGAGGTGTTCGCCGGCAACCTTGACCCATTTGTTGCAGTTACCCAAGGACGAATGAAATTAGACGGCCAGCTGGGACAACTTTCAAAGTGGTATGTTCCTTTTAGCCGCCTATTTGAGATATTTAAACAAGTGAATTTTAAATGAATAAATACGATATCTTAATCAACTCAAAATTTCAGGATACTAAGTATAAGAAAAAAATCATTAATCCTTCTAATAGCCAAATTATAACTGAGGCCTGCATGGCTCATGCTAAAGAAGCCAACCAGGCAATTGAAGCAGCCAGAGAGGCTTTTGATAACGGCCCCTGGCCGAAGATGGCCTTAGCAGAAAGAAAAGAAATTCTCCTTAAGGTATCAAAAGGAATTCTTAATAACGCTAAAGAGCTGGCTGAACTTGAAAGTAAGAATTCCGGCAAGCCGATAAAAGAAACTACCTTTATGGATATTCCTTCGGCTGCGGCTACTTTTGAGTACTTTGCTGATAACTTAGAGAAATTTTTAAAACCCCAAACCAAAGAGATAAATTCTCAAATTGCAAAGGCTAAAAGTTCACTTATTCGTGAGCCCCGCGGGGTGTGTGCTTTAATCGTTCCTTGGAATTACCCCTTGCTTATTGCTTCCTGGAAGCTGGCCCAAAGCCTTGCCGGGGGAAATACTGTTATCTTAAAGCCTTCAAGCCTTACTCCTTTGACTGCCCTTGAATTAGGTAAAATTGCTGATGAGGCAGGACTGCCGGCTGGAGTAATAAATGTTATTCCCGGCCCGGGCCAGGAGGTAGGAGAGATGCTTTGCTCTGATAAAAGAGTTGATATGATTTCGTTTACCGGTTCAAATGCAGTTGGTAAAAAGATTCTAGAGTATTCATCGCAAAACGTTAAAAAAATACTTATGGAGTTAGGCGGTAAATCAGCAAGCCTGGTTTTAGATGATGCTGACTTAGAGGCAGCAGTCAACGGTTCGCTTTGTTCGATATTTTTAAACCAGGGGCAGATGTGTACCGCAATGAGCCGGATATTAGTAGCCGAAAGTATCTATGATGAATTTATCAGGCAATTCGTTGAGAAGGCAAAGAAAATAAAAATTGGAGATTCTTTAGACTTTCAAAGTCAAATCGGGCCGCTTGCCTCAAAGTTCCAGCGCAATAAAGTCTTATCTTATGTTGAGAAGGCTAAAAAGGAAGGCTTAAAGCTCCTCTGTGGGGGTAAAGTTCCCCAAGACCAAATTTTAAAGAAAGGGTTTTTCTTTGAGCCGACAATCTTTGAATGTGATAATCCTAAATCAGCTATTTTTAAAGAAGAAGTATTTGGCCCGCTGGCAGCAGTAACTAAGTTTTCAACAGTTGAAGAGGCAGTAAACCTAGCTAATGATTCAGACTTTGCCCTGGCCGGATGTATCTGGAGCAAAGATAAAGCCAACGCAGAGAAAATAGCCAAACAAATCAATACCGGAACTATTTGGATTAATACCTATGGGATGTTTTTTAATGAACTGCCATATGGAGGTTTTAAACAGAGTGGTTTTGGTAAAGAATTAGGCTATGAAGGCTTCTTAGAATACACCCGCCTTAAGAATATCATTACCGATGAGACTAAAGACTCAAAACCTTTAGTTAATTATTGGTATGGGTTTTAATCGGTCGAAGATCCACCTCAAAAAGGGGACGGTTCCTCGCTCACTAACTACCTTTCGCACAATAACTTCTGACCACATCATTTAAAATTTTAATTTTTTTGAAAGAATTTTGTTTTTTATTTCGTCTATTATATAAAGGGATAAAACTATTAAAGACGAAAGGAGGGAAACTATGCCACGTCAAGCTAGAAAGATACCGGAGGTAGGTAGCTTGCATGTAATCTGCCGCGGTAACAACCAACGGAAGATATTCCGTTATGAGAGGGATAAAAAACGCTATTATCTTCACCTCAAAGACTTTAGATATGAAGATAAGGTTGATATTTATCACTATTGTCTTATGACTAACCACTTGCACTTAATAGTAGGCCTGAATCAAAAAAGCAATCTTTCTAGATTCATGAAACGCACCAATCTTAAATATGTCCATTATTATAAAAGAAAATATACTTATTGCGGCCATTTATGGCAAGGTAGGTTTATAAGTAAAATAATTGACAACGAAGCTTATCTTATTCAATGCGGCAAATACATTGAATTAAACCCAGTATCTGCGGGTATCGTCGATTCGCCTCAAGATTATAAATATTCTAGCTATAATTATTATGCTTTTGGCAAAGATGATGCGCTTGTTACAAAAAATCCGTTATATGGAGATTTGGATATTCAACAAAAAGCCCGGCAAGATGCCTATCGGGCTATGGTAGTGCAAGAAAATGTCTTTAAAAGCGAAATGGAATAATCGTGTAGTCATAACTTATTGATGTACAATAAGAAAGAGCCTGAGGAACCGTCCCCTTTAGTGTTTATTTCTTTATTTCAGGATATATCAATGTTTGAGATGTTTTATCTACAACTAAAGGAATCCAGCGGTACTGGCCCTTTGAAATTTGCACTCCCGGAAAAGTTTCAATCGGTGCTTTGGTAATTTCTAAAATGTTGCCGATGAAATAGGTATGGTATGGTTGGGCTTCAAAATTAATAGCAACTATATCATCGGGTTGAGATAGATGGTAATTGGGAGTTAAGATTATCTCATGTTGGCCGGGTAAGACTTTGATTTCAAATTGCCCGTTCATCGGGTTATTAAAAACTTTGGGGTGCTTGGGCAGGTATGAGTTGCCGCGTTCTTGGTCTACGGCAATTATTATTGCTTCAGATATCTTTGGCCCAAAGGTAGAGGTTTTTAAATTAAGGCTTAATTCAATTAGGGCTTTGGTTTCCTGGTCAAATTTTGAAGTTAAGGTTGCAGCGTTAGTTGGTTCGATGTCAGAATCATAAAGCAGATAAGTATGGGTAGCAGCGCAGCCGGCAAAGAGAAAAATAGTTAGTAGTGAAAGTAATATTTTTTTCATAAAATAAATCCTTGTTTCTTTCGGTATATTTTTTATAATAGCATCAAATGGACTCTATATATAATTTTACCCAAAGTTTGCTAAAAGACAAGTTTATTCGAGAAGGATTTCCCGGGTACCTGGGGCTACAGGTCTTTGAATGGGTCTATGGCAAAGAGGTTGAGGACTTTGACTCAATGACTAATATTTCCAAAGATTTAAGAGATTATCTGAAGAAAAACTTCTACTTTTCTGAGGTAGAATTAGAAAAAAAAGAAACTTCTTCTGATGGGACCAAGAAATTCCTTCTTAGATTAGAGGATGGGTTTTTAATCGAAACAGTTTTAATTCCTGAACTTAAGAGGACTACTCTTTGTGTGTCAACTCAAGTTGGGTGTAAATTCGGCTGCCGGTTCTGTGAGAGTGCTAAGGGAGGGTTTAAGAGAAATTTAGAGACCTCAGAAATTATCAATCAATATATCTTTGTTCAGGAGCATTGTAATAGTAAGATAACAAATATTGTTTTTATGGGTATTGGCGAACCTTTGGATAATTTTTCAAATGTAGTTGACAGCATTTTGATATTAACTGATCCTAAAGGAATTGGGCTGGGGAGGAGAAAGATTTCAATATCAACTTGCGGTCTGCCGGAGAAAATAAAAAAGTTAGCTGACCTAAGGGCAGGAGCAAAGCTTTCCCTGTCTTTACATGCAGCCAATGATAACAAACGTTCCTTGATTATGCCGGTTAGTCGAAAGTACCCTTTAGCTAAAGTAAAAGATGCCCTGATTTATTTTATAAATAAGGAGAGTTACCCGATAAGTTTTGAGTATGTAATGATAAAAGGATTTAATATTGCTGATGAAGATGTAGATAGTTTAGCTAAGTTTTTAAGGGGCATAAAAGCTAAAGTTAATTTGATACCTTATAATGGCAAAGAGGATAAATTTAAAGCACCCAATAATATTGAAAGGATTGAGTTTCGAGATAAGCTAAAGAGTAAAAAAATATTTGCCAGCCTTAGAAGGCCCCGGGGCCAGGATATTCAGGCAGCCTGCGGCCAGTTAAAAGCAAGCTTTCCCAAATAACTTTAATAAATATTATAAAATGGTAGAATAGGTTCATTATGAAAGGCGTAATCCATAAATTACCGCAGGAATTCCTGCATAAGTTGAAAAAGATTTATCCCGGTAAACATACCAAAATTGCCGAGACTTTTATAAGTAAAAAGCCCACTACTTTTAGGATAAATTATTTAAAGGGTGATTTGCGCAATCTGCGCCGGATGATGCAGGAGCAAAGAGTTAAGTTTAAAGAGCTTTCCTTTCCCAAAGGGGCTTTTATCTTAAAGGGGAATTTAAGGGACCTGCAGAGGACTAAACTTTATCAGCAAGGCTATATCTTTGTGCAGAACCTCTCAAGCATGATACCGGTGATTGCTCTTGAGCCTAAAGATGGTGAAAAAATCCTTGATTTATGTGCTGCTCCAGGAGCAAAGACAAGCCAGATTGCCTCATTGGCTCTGCAAGCCCAGATAACGGCGATTGAGAAGATACGCACCCGTTATTATAAATTATTGGCTAACTTAAAGACTCAAGGGGTAGAAAATGTAGAAACCCTGATTTTAGATAGTATCTGGGTAAGAAAGAAATTCCCTGAGGAGTTTGATAAGATATTAGCCGATGTTCCCTGCTCGGCCGAGGGGCGGTTTTTATTATCAAATCCTAAAACCTATAAGTACTGGAAGCTAAAAAAAGTTAAGGAGATGATGCATAAGCAGAAAAAACTTATGCACTCGGCATTTTTTGCTTTAAAGGAAGGCGGGGAGTTAGTATATTCGACCTGCACTTTTTCACCGGAGGAAAATGAAGTAATAATAGATTGGTTTATCAATAAATTTAAAGGAAAAGTCGAAGTAATGCCGCTAAAATTTCCTTTACCTAATTCGGTCAACGGCCTCATACATTGGAACGGTAGAAGGCTTGCAACCTCAATGAAACTTGCCAAAAGAATTATTCCTAATGAATTAATGGAAGGATTCTACGTCGCTAAAATAAAAAAGATAGCCTATTGATTTAGGCAATAAAAAAAGGCATGTTTTTATACATGCCTTTTTTTAAAACCTTTCAAGTAAGTGAAAGGGTTATACCATTTCTTTCAATTCTTTAGAAGCTTTGAAAGCCACTTTTCTTTTTGCTGGGATTTGAATTGTTTCACCGGTCTTTGGGTTTCTTCCGGTTCTTGCTTTTGTTTGTTTTACTTTAAAAGTTCCGAATCCTGAAATTGCAACGTCTTCTTTGCTTTTTAGAGTTCCTTTGATGGCGTCTAAAAGAGTTTCAATGATATCTTGAGCCTCTTTTTTTGTTGCTGTTTTATCAGCGATTGACTCGATCAATTGTGCCTTGTTCATCCAGCACCTCCTTAGGGTTTAAAAAAGTTAATATTTTCAACTACTTTTACTATTTTATAACCAAGCCAATGCTTGTCAAGAAAATTAAATTTAATTTTTCTATTGTAAAAATCGCTAATATTTTTATAATGACACTTATGATCATAACCAAGCGTGAATTTGACCTAATCAAAAAAAGCCCCGAAAATAGAGAGTTTTCACTTAACGTTGACTTCGGGAATCGCCAGGTTCAAGTCAAAAGAGAAGGCGAAGTGGCAATATTCCAAGGAAATCTAAGCCTTGATTTGGACCAGACCGTAAGAGATGGATTTTGTTATCTATTAGGCAATGAAGGACTTATAAAAGTTGCCTACTTTGATCAGGAGACCAATCACTTCTATAAATTAGTCCCTACTTTTGATTGGCCGACAATTGCTATCAGTTCGGTGCCGATGCACAGAGTTGCCTCGCCAAAACAGGATAGTGAGAATAAAATAAAGCTTACCAAGCCCTACGGGTATGTGCTTGATACATGTATGGGCTTGGGTTATACTGCAATTTTAGCCTCAAAGAGTGCTCACCGGGTGGTGACTTTTGAAAAAGATGACAATGTATTCTCAATTGCCAAAATTAATCCGGCATCTCAAGGGTTATTTGAGCGAAGAAATATCGAGGTAAAGCGGGCAGACATATCTTTGGCAATTAAAGAAGAGATAGAAGATTATTATGATTGCATAATTCATGATCCGCCGACTTTTAAATTGGCCGGAGAATTATTTTCAAAAGAGTTTTATTTGGATTTAAGAAGAGTCTTAAAAGACGATGGTAAACTTTTTCACTATACACCGTTATATAAGGTAAAAAGCGGAGTAGATTTTCCGGCACAGGTTAAAAAGAGGTTAAAAGCCGCCGGGTTTAAAGTTAGCGATTATAATGAATCAGCAGCAGGTTTCCTATGCCGCAAGAAATTAACTTAGAGTTTTTGAGAAAAGAATTAGATAGAGAGATAACTTTTTTTAATTTTAAAAAAGCTAGAAAGATAGTTGAGAAAGGTTTGAGAACATCTTTAGAGCAAAGGGATGATTTTTTCTTAAATTACTTTTTGGCTCAAGAAGAGATATTAGATGATAATTTTGTCGGAGCAATAAAGTATCTTAACCGGGCTTTAAAGATAAGGCCCGATGACGGCTGTTCTTATAATGACAAAGGGCTTTGTTTGGCTGAGTTAGGCGATAAGAAGACCGCACTTAATTGTTTTAACCAGGGATTAAGTAAAGACCCCGATTGTGCACCCTTATATCATAATAAAGGTTGGTTGCTGAACTTTTTGGATCAAAACAGGCAAGCAATACTTTGTTTTAGTAAAGCTTTAGAGCTTGACCCGGGAAGGCCCGAGGCCCTATATTCGATAGCTGATAGTTATCTAAAGCTCAGAGAGCCCAAAAGAGCTAAAAAATACTTTCAACAGGCCCTCTCGGCAGTTAAGGGTAAAAGCCCTTATATGAGTAAAAATATTGTTTTGCGGTTAAAAAAGCTTTAAACATAAGGCTTTTTGCGGTTGAAGCGAATCTTAGACCGTGCCAAATTACCGCTATTTGGCTAACAAAATTTCAATAGCAATTTAGAGGCTCTGGTGGTATAATTTAGGGCAGAAACCAATAAATTTAGAGAACCAGTTTCTATAAAAAAGTCAAAAATATGCAGATGGTTGTTAATAAAGAAAAAAAAGAATTAAGAGAACGACTATTAAAACGTCTTTTGTCTTTGACTGAAAGTGAGATAAAAAGGAGGAGTAAAAATGTTGAAGAGAAATTATCAATTTTATCTTTATATAAAGAAGCAAAAACAATTATGGTCTATTACCCGATAAAGGGTGAAGTAGATATTTTAGGATTGATCAGAAAAGATAATGCAACTAAGAGATTTTGTTTTCCAGTGATGGATTTAGAGGCAAATAATCTGCGCATCCATGAAGTTAAAAATCTAGAGGAAGATTTTATTTTAGGTCCTTACGGCGTTAAGGAGCCTGATACGACAAAAACCAAGGAATTAGATTTTACCGAAATAGATATGATTATTGTTCCTGGATTAGCCTTTGACCAATCGAGGAACAGGCTTGGCCGGGGTGGCGGTTTTTATGACCGCTTTTTGAGCCAAGTTGGGTCATATGTTAGAAAAGTCGGAATTGCCTTTAACTTCCAAATCCTGGAAACCCTTCCAGCTGATCTTTCCTTAGATCAAAAAGTCGATGTAGTAATCGGCGAAGACGAGATCGTTTAGGTTAAACTAGTAAAAAATTTAATTTATATTTGAGGATGAGAGTATTGGCTCTCTTGAGGAGGTAACATGATTATCATTTATATTTGTGCAGGAGTAGTTGGAGGTTTGATTCTCGGCTGGTGGCTAGGAGAGATATTTGAAAAAAACAAACTTAAAAAAGCTAAAGAGGACGCCGACAAAATATTACGGGAAACAAAGTTAAAAGCTGAAGAAATTATCAGAAAAGCCGATTTAGACGGAAAAGAATTGCTTTATAAGCTAAGGGTCGATTTTGAAAAACAGAACTCTTCTAAAAAGGATGAATTAACCCAGCTTGAAAAAAGGCTGATGCAGCGTGAGGAAAATTTAGAAAAAAGGCTAGATTTTATCGAAGCCAAAGAAAGCGAATTACGCAATGGAGAAGAGAAGCTGAAAATCGAAGTCCAGGAAGTCGATGAGAAAAAAGCAGCTTTAAATCACTTAATTGAAGAAGAAAAAGAAAAGCTAAAAAGAATTTCTTCTTTGAGCCCTGAGGAAGCCCGCAGCCTTTTATTGAAGCGTTATGAAGAAGAGCTGCGTGGAGAGAAAGCCAAGATGATCAAAGAGATGGAAGAAGGGGCTAAGGAAGAGTCTGAGGAAAAAGCCAAAGAGATAATATCTCAGGCCATACAGCGTTGTGCGGTTGAGCATACTACCGAGACTACAGTCAGCGTAGTGCCGTTGCCAAATGATGAGATAAAGGGAAGAATTATTGGCCGTGAAGGACGCAATATTAGGGCTTTTGAAATGGCAACTGGGGTTGATTTAATTATCGATGATACTCCGGAGGCAGTAAGCATCTCCGGTTTTGACCCAATCCGTAGAGAAATTGCCAGGATTTGCCTTGAAAAGTTAGTCCAAGATGGAAGAATCCACCCAGCAAGGATTGAGGAGATATTAGATAAAACTAAACAGGAATTCGATAAGAAGTTAATCGAAGAAGGAAAGACCGCAGCTTTTGACGTTGGGATACATAACCTGCATCCGGAGTTGATAAAACTATTAGGTAAACTAAAGTATCGAACTAGTTTTGGCCAGAATGCCCTTCAGCATTCAAAAGAAGTAGCAATTATTATGGGCATTTTAGCTTCCGAACTTGAGATAGACCCCAGAATCGCTAAAAGAGCCGGATTGTTACATGATGTCGGTAAAGCAATCGACCATCAAGTTGAGGGAACTCACGCTCAGATTGGAGCCGACCTTCTAAAACGCTATGGAGAAAATGAGATAGTTATCAATGCTGCAGAGGCTCACCATGAGGAAATTGAATTTGATTCAGTCTATGCTTTGCTGGCTTTAGTTGCCGATGCAATTTCAGCTTCAAGGCCGGGCGCAAGAAGAGAGACTTTAGAGACCTATATTAAACGGTTAAAACAGCTTGAGACTATTGCTAATTCTTTTGAAGGCGTAGATAAGAGTTTTGCTATCCAGGCCGGAAGGGAAATCAGGGTAATGGTACAACCTAATAAAGTTAAAGATCCGGAAATTAGTTTACTTGCGCATGAAATTAAAAAGAAATTAGAGCAGGAGATGGATTATCCCGGTAATATTAAAATTACCGTGATAAGAGAAACCCGGGCCGTTGATTATGCAAAATAGGGATTTAGTTATTACGGTATGAGGTGTAAAATAAATAGATTATGAAGAAAATATTATTTATCGGCGATGTAGTTGGTAAACCGGCAAGGACTTATTTAAAAGAATTAATCCCCGGTTTAAAAAAAGAACTTTCTTTAGATTGCGTTATAGCCAATGGGGAGAATGCAGCCGGCGGTTCAAGTATAACACCGGATACTGCTAAGGACCTATTCGGTGCCGGGATAGATATTTTAACCAGCGGGGATCATGTCTTTAAGAAAAAAGAATCCCGAGAGGTCTTAAAAACCAGGGATTTAATTCGGCCTCTAAATTTCGGTAAGATGGCTGACGGCAGAGGATATATTGTAAAAGAATTTTCTCAAACCAAGGTAGCAGTAGTTAATCTTATCGGCCGAGTTTTTATGCAGCCGGCAGATTGCCCTTTTAAAAGCATTGAAGAAATTTTAGAAGGCCTAAAAAGAGAAGTTCAGATAATCATCGTTGATATGCATGCTGAGGCTACCAGCGAGAAGCTGGCTATGGGCTATTTTTTAGCTGGTAAAGTGAGCGCGGTTTTAGGTACCCATACCCATATCCCGACTGCCGATGAGCGGATAATCGATGATTACACCGGTTATATAACTGATGTTGGTATGAGTGGAAGTTTTGATTCGGTGTTAGGAAGAGAAAAATCTCAGATAATAGAGCGCTTTGTAACTAACATGCCCACACGTTTTAATCTTGCTCAAGGTGATGTAAGGGTTCAAGGAGTGTATCTTGAGATTGATGAGAAAAGCGGCAAGGCTTTCTTGATAAAAAGAGTAGAGTATAGAAAAGGTAATATTAATAAATAAAAAGGCAGGTTGTTTTATGGCTTGGGATGGTATAGAAAAAAGACGGTTTGTAAGAGCAAATTTTCCTTGTAAGATAATAATTTATCTGCCCCAGGAGCATTCACTTATGTCACATACCGAAGATATTGGTGCCGGAGGCTTGCGGGTTATAATTAAAGAAGAGTTAGAATTGTCTTTAATAGTAGGTTTAGAGATATTTCTAAACGGCGAACCAATAATTTGTAAAGGAAGAGTGGTTTGGAACATCGAGAGAGAAAAAGAATCTTCCAAAGATAAAAACAGATATGATACCGGAATTGAGTTTTACGAAATAAAAGAAGAAGACAGAAGAGTTATTGATAATTTAGTCGAAGCGATTATTTCCGGCCAAAAATGATTTTAGATAAAATTAATTCCCCTACAGATTTAAGAGAATTAAGCCTCGCAGACTTAAAAAATTTAAGCCAAGAGGTAAGAGATTTGATAATTGAGGTGGTTTCTAAAAAAGGCGGCCATCTTGGTTCTTCATTAGGTGCGGTTGAGCTTTGCCTGGCTCTTCACTATTGTTATCATACCCCCCAGGACTCTTTAATTTTTGACGTTGGCCATCAAACCTATGCTCATAAAATAGTTACTGGAAGAAAATCAGTATTTAAAACTTTAAGAGAGTATAAAGGTATCAGCGGTTTCCCTAACTTTAAAGAATCGCCCTATGATGTTTATATTTCAGGCCATGCTTCAACTGCTATCTCCTGGGCCCAAGGGGTAGCTGAGGCAAAACGCCTTAAGGCAGATAATACTAAAACAGTAGCAGTTATCGGAGATGGGTCATTAACCGGAGGGCTTTGCTATGAAGCTTTAAATTCTTGCGGCCATTGCCAGTCAGATGTTTTAGTGGTCCTAAATCATAATGAGATGAGTATATCGCCTTCGGTCGGTGCAATGAGCCGTTATCTTACCCGGATAATATCAGCGCCGATGTATAACCGCCTGAAAAATGAAGTCGAGAATTTTTTAAACAACATTCCTTTAGCAAAAAAACTTATTCCTAAAGCCAGAAAATTCGAGGAATCGGTTAAAGGCTTGATAGTTCCGGGAATGTTATTTGAAGAGATGGGATTTCGTTACTTTGGGCCGATAAACGGGCATAATTTAGATATGCTGGTTCCGACATTAAAAAATATCGCTTCGTTAAAAGGCCCTAAGATATTGCACGTAGTTACGAAAAAAGGAAAGGGTTATAAGTTTGCCGAAGAAAAGCCGGAAGATTTTCACGGGATTTCATCTTTTAATGTTGAGGACGGAGAGTCAACCAAAGCTAAAAAAGAAAGTTTTAGTATAAGTTTTGCTAAAAAAGCCTTAAATCTCGCAAAAGAGAATGATAAAATTATTGCTGTAACCGCAGCAATGCCAAATGGTACCGGTTTAGATATTTTTGCAAAAGAGCTTCCCAAAAGGTTTTATGATGTTGGGATAGCAGAGCCTCATGCAGTATCTTTTGCCAGCGGCCTGGCTAAAGAAGGGTTAAAACCGATAGTTGCAATTTATTCAACATTCTTGCAAAGAGCCTATGATCAGATAATACATGATGTGGCCCTGCAGGATTTAGGAGTAGTTTTTGCAATTGATAGGGCCGGGGTAGTCGGAGAAGACGGGCCAACTCATCACGGTGTTTTTGATATTGGTTATTTAAGATTAATTCCCAATATGGTATCTATGGCACCTAAGGACAAGGCGGAGCTAGAAAAAATGCTGGAATTTGCCACCGCGAATAATTTTTGCACTTCAATTCGTTATCCACGGGGAGTAGCATATTCTCTTGGATACGATGAGGAGGTTGTCTTAGGAAAATCTCAAGTTCTGCATAAAGCAAAAGATGTTTGCATTATTGCTTTAGGCCCAATGGTAAAGGTGGCCTTAGGAGCCTTAAATCATTTGAAAGAAGAAGGCTTGGATGCCACAGTAGTGAATGCCAGGTTCATAAAACCTTTAGATGAGGAGTTACTGAAAAATTTAGCAAAAGATCATCGACAAATTATTACTATCGAAGATGGAGTCATAAATACAGGTTTTGGAAGTGCGGTTTTAGAATTCTATCAAAGTCAGGGATTGTTGGATAAGGTAGGAGTAACTACTTTGGGTTTTCCTGATGAATTTATCCCCGCCGGTGACAGAGGTAAATTATTGGATTTATATGGATTAAGCGAGAATTCTTTGACTGCGGTAGTAAATAAACTTTTAAAGAGATAACCTATGGCAGAAGGTAAAGATAAGTTTCACCTAAAAATTAAAAAAGATAAGTGTAAAGGATGCGGCCTTTGTATTCACCACTGCCCGGTTAAGCATTTAAAATTATCGGATGAACTAAATAAAAAAGGAGTTAAGTTTGCAGTAACTAATAAAGATACTCCGTGTATCGGCTGTGGATTTTGTTTTTCGATTTGCCCGGAGTGTTGTATCGAGATTTATCAAGCTAAAGAGAGTCAAAAATAATGCCAGCAAAAACCAAAAAAGAAAATAAAATATTGATGAGTGGTAATGAGGCCATGGGTGAGGCGGCAATAAAAGCCGGCTGTTATTTTTATGCCGGTTATCCGATTACTCCGCAAAATGAATTAACCGCCTACATGGCTAAGATGATGCCGTTTAATAACCGTATTTTTATCCAAGCCGAAAGTGAGTTGGCAGCAATAAATATGATTTTTGGAGCTTCGGCTGCCGGGTTTAGAAGTATTACTACTTCATCTTCTCCAGGTATTTCATTAAAACAAGAAGGAATATCTTATATGGCCGGAGCCCAGCTTCCGGCAGTAATAGTAAATGTTATGCGTGGCGGCCCGGGGCTTGGCAACATTGCTTCAAGCCAGAGTGATTATTTTCAGGCAACCCGCGGCGGAGGACACGGCGATTATTTCACTCCTTGTTTTTCTCCTTGGAGTGTGCAGGAGGCAGTGGAGTTAGTAGATTATGCTTTTGATGTCAGCGATTATTACCGGACTCCGGTATTAGTTTTAGCCGATGCTATAATCGGTCAGATGATGGAACCAGTAAGTTTTAGTTTCAAGAAGAAATTTAAAAAGAAACTTCCCCCTAAAAGGTGGGCTTTAACCGGAGCCGCTAATAGGCCACCCAATGTTGCTAAGTCATTTTTCTTAAAAGAGGGAGACTTAGAAATTCATAATAAAAAGTTAGCCAAGAAATGGGAGAGGATAAAGAAAAATCACCAGCTATACGATAAATACCGCGCAAATGATATCGATTATCTTTTGATAGCTTATGGTTCTCAAGCTAGAATCGCCAAAGAAGCAACTGATGCCTTAAAGGATGAAGGGTTAAATTTAGGCCTCTTTCGGCCAATTAGCCTTTGGCCTTATCCGGTTAAAAGCTTGCAGCGAATTGCCCAAGGCGTGAAGAAAATATTTGTAGTTGAGCAGTCTTTAGGCCAGATGGTTGAAGATGTAAGGCTAGCTTTGCCAAATAAGGAAGTATTATTTTTAGGAAGAACCGGCGGCGGAATACCAAGCACTAAAGAAACAGTAGCTTTTATAAAGAAAAATATATGAAGAAGAAGTTCTCTTTACCCAAGTCATTAAAAAATACTAATACTCACTATTGCCCAGGTTGCGGCCACGGGATAGTTCACCGCTTGGTGGCGCAGGTTATTGATGAGTTAGGGCTGCGGCCTAAAACAATCGGTGTGGCGCCGGTTGGCTGCGCGGTAGTTGCTTATGATTACTGGGATTTTGATGTAAGCGAAGCCGCTCACGGCAGAGCTTTGGCAGTTGCAACTGGAATAAAACGCTGTTTGCCTAAAAAAGTAGTCTTTACTTATCAGGGAGACGGGGATCTGGCTTCGATTGGGGCAGCTGAGACCTTACATACTGCTAATCGGGGTGAAAACTTAACTTGTGTGTTTATAAATAATACCTGTTACGGAATGACCGGCGGTCAGATGGCACCGACTACTATAGTTGGGCAAAAGACTACAACCAGCCCTTTAGGTAGAGACCCTAAGGCCGGCCAGGGCTGGCCTTTAAAATTCACCGAATTACTGGCTAATTTAAAAGGAGTATCTTTTGCCGCCCGCAGTTCAGTAACAACTCCTAAGAATATAAAAAAGGCCTATGAGTATATTAAAAAAGGTTTTGAAAATCAAATAGCTGAAAAAGGATTTTCAATAATTGAAGTTTTAAGCCCTTGTCCGACTATCTGGAGAAAAGAGCCAATTGCGGCAATGGAATGGATAGATAAAGAGTTGATTGAAGAATTTCCTTTAGGGATAATAAAAGAATGAGAAGCGATATTTTGATTTCAGGTTTTGGCGGACAAGGATTGATGAGCTTAGGAAGGCTTTTAGCCAGGGCCGCATTAGAAGAGAATAAATATACTACCTGGTTTCCTTCTTATGGAGCAGAGATGCGCGGGGGTACTGCTCATTGCTTTGTTAAGGTATCAAGTGAACCAATAGCCTCTCCTTTCATTGATACCCCTGATATCGCAATAATTCTAAATCAGCCTTCATTAGCTAAATTTAAAGATAAGTTTAAAAAGGATACTTTAGTAGTGTTAAATTCTGATTTGATAAATGATGATGACATTAAACCTAACATCAGAAAGATAAGCATGCCGCTTAATAAAATTGCTCTTGAGTGCGGTAATATAAGGGTGGCAAATATAATAGCTTTAGGGTTAATTTGTTTTTTAACCCCGGAGTTTTTAAAAGAAGATACGATAATTAAAATTCTCAAAAACACCTTTAGAGATAAAGAGATATTAAAACAAAATTTATCAGCCTTTAATAGAGGAAAAGAATTATGTGTTTACAAAGGGAGGAATAAATGCTTAGAGTAAGATTTGCGCCATCACCAACCGGTTATTTGCATATCGGCGGGGCAAGGACCTGTTTATTTAATTGGCTTTATGCCCGGGCTAAGGGAGGTAAGTTTATCTTAAGAATAGAAGATACCGATACCCAGCGTTCCAAAAAAGAATACCTTGATGAAATCTTAGAGAGTATCGAGTGGTTAGGAATGAATTGGGATGAGATTTATTATCAATCCCAGCGGTTTGATATTTACCGCGAATATGCCCAAAAGTTAATCGATGCCGGTAAGGCCTACAAAAAAGAAGGCGCGGTATTTTTTAAATATGATTTTAAAGAGGTTGTGATTGATGACTTGGTAAGAGCAAAGATAGTCTTTAAAGAGTTACCGAAAAAAGAAGAGGTAATTATAAAGAGTGATAATTCACCGACTTATAATTTTAGTTGTGTTATCGATGATGCTTTAATGGATATTAACTGTATTATTCGGGGTGAGGACCATATTTCAAATACGCCCAAACAAGTATTGATGTATCAGGCTCTTGGCTTTGAGGTACCTCAATTTGCCCATGTACCGTTGATACTGTCTCCGGCCGGAGGCAGGCTCTCGAAGAGATTCGGGGCTACTTCAATCAGGGAATATCGCCAGCTGGGTTATCTGTCGGAGTCAATAGTAAATTATCTTATGCTTCTAGGGTGGTCTCCGGGCAAAAACCGGGAGATAATCTCATTAGAGGAGGCAAAAGAAATATTTGATATCAAAGATGTCAATAAGACCGGTGCCGCTTTTTCCCTAGAGAAGTTGGATTGGCTAAATTGTGAGTATTTGAAACAAAAGACAACCGAGGATTTATGCAAGTTGATTTCGGATTATCTTGGCGAGAGAGGCTTAATACCTCAAGATACTAAAAAAGAATTTCTTGAAAAAGTAGCTTTACTTTTTAAGGGAAGATTTTATAAACTTTCCGATTTAATCGAGTGGAGCCGGTTTTGTTTTTGCGATGAGTTCGATTATCAAGAGCAGGCAAAAGCAATTTTAGAGCAAGACTTAACTAAGGAGATAAATTTTTTGATAGAGAGTATAGAGAAAATAGAAAATTTTAGCCAGCAAGAGATAGAGAAGTATTTCCGCCAGGCTGCTAAAGATTTAGATGTAAAAGCAAAAGTTTTAGTTCATCCAACCCGGGTTGCTTTAACCGGGAAGAAAGTTGGCCCGGGCTTATTCGAAACCATGGAAGCCTTAGGGAAAGAAAAAGTAATCGAGAGACTAAAAAGGTTGCTTAAATATTGGAGTAACCCTAAAAGTTAAGGAGGCGCTATGAGGAAAATAGCTTTTTGCCTGTTATTGGTGATTGTGGCTGTTATTTTTAGCGGGTGTAAAACAGTTCCCTATACTGTAGCCGGAGGAGCAGCAGGATTTGGTAAGGGTATAAAAGAAGACACTACTAATGCTGTTGATGCAATATATGAAGCTGATGAGTGGTTCCGCCAGAGGTATTGGTAAATTATATAGTTTATTTAGTTGATATATTAATCGAATAGGGGAAATTGCCCGGTAGTGTAATTGGTAACACGCAAGATTCTGGTTCTTGTTTTCCTGGTTCGAGTCCAGGCCGGGCAACTTTATAAAATACTCCATAATTGGAGTATTTTATAAAGACTGTCCACTGGTGAAAAGCGAAAAATCGCAAAGCGATTTTTGGTGAGTTGCTGCCGGAGCGAAGCGACAATATAGATTCAACGCAAGCAGCCCCGGACCGCAGGACGAAGTCCGAGGACCGGAGTCCAGGCCAGGCAATCACCAAGCAACTTCTAAAATCTAACCTTGCTCATTACCCTTAACATATTTTTTTAAAAAAGCCTTTAAAAGCCTTTAGTAGCTTAGATTTTTTTAATGGGATGTGTCCCGATTTACGATTTACTTCTTGTGTATATATTAAGCTTAATATATAATGACGATGTAAATTATATTTTTCTTTATAAGGCGGTAAATATGGTAAAAAAAATTACTTTGTCAGAATTCAGATGACCGGAGGCCTGCCGGATGGTTTTTGTTGGAATATGATTGCAGTTGAATAAAAGTCTTATTATATAGGTATGGATGGGAAACAAATATTAAAGAATATTATCGAAAAAAGTGCCGATGGAATAATTATTGTCGATAAAAACGGCATTGTAAATTTTGTTAATCCGGCTGCTGAGAAACTTTTCGGCCGCAAAGCTGAGAAATTTTTAGGTGAGCCTTTTGGTTTCCCGGTAGTACCGGACCAAACTACCGAAATTTTTATCTATGGCGAAGAAGGAGAACCAAAGGTAGCTGAGATGCGGGTGGTTGAGAGTGAATGGGAAGGTAAAAAAAGTTACCTTGCAACTTTAAGAGATGTCACGGTTCGAAAACGGGCTCAGGAAAATCTTCAAAGAAGCACTGCTAAATTAAAAAGGATTTTGCAGGAAGTAGCTAATACCTTAGCGGTTGCCGCTGAGAAAAGAGACCCTTATACTGCCGGTCATCAACAGAAGGTTGCTTATCTGGCTTGCGCT
>CAZGLF010000005.1:0-31033 GCA_964526615.1 uncultured Planctomycetia bacterium | reverse complement strand
CATTAAACAGTTTTTCGGCCTAGAGCGGGCCGATAAACAGAAAAAGATTATAACATAGATACCTTATTTGACAATATCTTTTGTCAACCGCCCCGGTTGACAGGCCTAGGGTGTACCTTTGTAGGACGCCTGCAAGTTCTTTGCCTATAGGCAAAACTCTTCCCAAAGTTCCCAGTTTTCAATTATAATCATGATTTTATTGGCAATATTCGGCCCAAAAACCCTATCTAATTTATCGTAAAAATCTTCGGCATCCATCTTCTGGCTGGCCTGGTGGAATCCAATAATTGCTCCTTTATAACGAGCCTCATAAGGAATTTTCGGATCAAGAGGAATCCCGAAATCCATAAATACATCAGGGCTTTCATGGATATCAACTGCTAAAAGATTCTTTAATTCCTGATTTATTCTGGCTATATCTAAACCACTATCATCTTCTACATATTCCCAAGTAAAATCGTCATACAAAATAACCTCTCGGCCATCGGTAGTAATAGCATATTGCTGAGCAAATAAAGGTAATGTAAAGAAAAATAATGCTAAGGTAAGAAAAATTATCTTATTAACCATATTCCACCTCCTAAAATGAGTAGTTTAAAGACGATATTAATTGAATATCGTTTTTCTTTGCCTCTGCAGTTGGTGAAGAATTATAATTATCTATAACACTAAATCTTAATGAAAGTTTATCGTTAATCGGGTTAGTAAAAGCAGTCTCTAATCTTAACCGGTAATCTTTAGTATCTTCTAAGGAAGGGTATAACGATAAATCAACCGAGAGGCGGCTTTCGCCAAAAAGTCTTTTTTCCAAAAACCCCCTTGGAACCAAGATAACCTCTCCTTGGCTATCGGTATTATCTCTATAATTAGTATATTCATAACCCACACCCAATTCAGTCATAAACTTATAGTCTTTAGCGTCAGAAAACCAATATCCTACGCCAGCCGAAGGAGTAAGGCGATAATTTATATTAGCGAATCTGTCATGGTCACCCTCTAATTTATAAAAATGGTACCATTTTTTCTTCCAAAAACTCTTTCCATAACGCAATAACCCATACCAACTTTGCCCATCCATCTTTCTGTCGGTCGAAGAATAAAAACTCTTTCCCTTTAAGGTAAATTCATCATTATCGGTCTTTCGATTTGCATACAAACGCACTGTGAATTGAGTATTCTCAGTATTACCCCTTGCCCGGTCAAATCCAATCGCTATTTCTCTCTCCCAAGGGTTTTCTTCCTCAGACTCTAGCTTAGCTTTTTCGGTTTCTTTCTTTTGGATTTTCTGGTCTTTTTGAGATAGCATCTTATCGATAGATTCCTTCTTAATAGTAACTGGTCCCAAGATATCATTTTCGATAGTTATCTGCTTTTTATTCTCGCTTATAATATTGCCACTGATTGAATCTCCGTTGCTAAGATATAGTATCGTTTTAGATTCATCTTGAGCTCTAACAATTTCCGGCAATACTACCGGTGACAAAATCACTGCGCTAATTAAAAGATAAAATAATTTCTTAAAACTTTTCATTCTGAGGTAGGTTCTTTTTGGGTTTCCGATATATTATAACAAAAACTAAAACCAAGGTAAAAAGTATAAGATTTACGATATTAAATGCTCTCCAAACTATATCTTGGGAAGTAAAACCATCTGGTGCCATGAGGACAAAACAGCTCCACACCCCAACAGCCCAATAAATACTAATATCATTAGAAGATTTCCTTTTTATTATTCTGGCAATCAAAGGTAAATTCCACAACGGCAGTATAATTGCTGCGACTAAAGCTATCTTTTCTTTCATAAACTCACCTCTATAGTTGATTTATTTGATAACCTTTCTCTTTAAGAAGATCTATTATCCCTTCTTTTCCCACTAGGTGTCCGGCGCCAACCACAACAAAATAAGTCTTACCGCTATTTAGATAAGTCTGGATCTTATCAACCATCTGGCGGTTTCTTTGATAAAATACCTTCTCATAAATCGGCCTTATCTCCGGGTGCTGGCGCAAACCTTTATGTAATAACCTCTCTAATTCTTTGGCGCTACCATTGCGCCAAGCCCTAACTAAATTATCCATTTCTTCTTCAAGCACATTGATCTCCAACAGGGTAGAAAACAAAAACAACTCCTCTTGCTTATCTGTAAAACTATCAAAAAGATTTATCTGATACTCAATGCTTTCTAGTTCTACTATTTCTTTTTCTCCCTTAGCTTTATTTAAAAAATACTTATCAACCCCGTATTCAGGATTAAAACCTAATTTTAAAAGCTCAAGAGTTACTAAATTTATTGCTAAAAACCAAGGTTTATAATTCGCCATAAAAGCAATATCCATACCCAAAGACCTTAATTTATCAGCAACTAAATCGTAAGTTTTTGGCGAAACATGGTCTTTTAAGGTTTCGCCTGAGCCGTATATTCCTTTGGCCATAAACATCTGCTGTACCACTAATGGGTCAATATCATTAAGGTTAACCTCAACCGCCAGGATATCCGAAGCCTTAAAAGCATTTTCGATTTTGCTATCTAAAGGGTATATGTCGGCTTTTGCAAGATGGATTGAACCCATTAAATAAACAGTACTGTTTGAAGATTGAGCCTTCCAAAGAAAAACATCACCACTACCGTAACTTTGGGCAAACGCCCCGGTGGCAAAAGATAGGACAATAACCAGAGATAAAATTAAATTAAAAATTCTTTTCATACCGACTCCTTGTTTAAATATTTTTTGTGTTTCTTAGATTACTTTTTAAGTAATTTTATTATTTCATCGAGCTGGGAAGATATTTTTTCTAGCATATCCATCTGTTTGGCCTGAAAGCGGTCTTGCTTATCTTGAATTTGTTTAGCCTGTCCGGCCATCTTGGATAAATCGCCTAATTTGCCAAAATCAAACATAAGATTCTCCTTTCATCATTTTTATAATTGTACTTATTATTTTATTTAAAGATTAAAAAGTGCTTTTGATTGACTTTTGATAGTTTTTGTAATTTTGGTTTATCTGTTCTAAACTATCTGAACCAAATTTATCTAAAAAACACTCGGTAACTGCAATAGCACTCATACTTTCAGCTATTACACCACAGGCAACAATTGCCGCAGTATCAGAGCGCACGCTTGGTGCTTTCGCTGATTTCTTAGTAACTAGGTCAATTGAATTAAGCGGATTCATCAAGGTTGCTATTGGTTTCATGGCAATTCGTAAAACAATCGGTTCGCCATTAGACATTCCACCTTCTATTCCTCCGGAATTATTAGTCTTTCGGGATATATTTTTACCGCGGGCCTCTATTTCATCGTGAGTTTTTGACCCATACTTTCTAGCATACTCAAAACCCAAGCCAACTTCAACTCCCTTAATTGCCGGGATACTCATAAGATAATTTGCTAATTTCCCATCCAAGCGCCTATCAAAATGCATACAACTACCTAAGCCGGCTATAACTTTATCAGCCCAAATTTCGATAACTCCGCCAAGGCTATCATTACCTTCTCTAGCCTTCTCGATTTCTTTAAGCATCTTTTTTTCAGTTTCTTTATTTATGGTATTTAACTTTGATTTTTTAGTTTTATCTAATATTTCAGTGATATTTTTTGCTGATTTTATTAAGGCGACCGGCCCTAATTCTTTAGTATAACTGGCAACTTTTATCCCAAACTCACCTAAAAATTGTTTACAAAGTGCACCAGCGCAAACTCTGGCAACGGTTTCTCTAGCCGATGAGCGCTCCAATATATTACGAATATCTTTTTCGCCGAATTTAAGTGCTCCAGCTAAATCAGCATGGGCCGGCCGGGGGATTGATAATGCTTTTAAATTATCTTTTTTTTGGGCAAAGATAGCCTGGTCTTTATTTTTAACCATCATTGCAATCGGACTACCTAGGGTTATTTTATTACGAAAGCCGGTAAGAATTTGGACTTTATCACTTTCGATAGACATCCTTTTACCTCTTCCGGCACCGGAAGAACGCCGTTTTAACTCCTGATTAATAAAACCTTCCTGAATAGTTACGCCTTTGGGAAATCCTTCCACTATTGCTATATTGCATTGGCCGTGAGATTCGCCAGCACTTAATATTCTCACAACTTCCTCCTCTTTAAAAAACCAGGGCTAATATCTTATCACCCCAAAAATAAACTATTATCGCAGCTAATGATAAATACGGTAAATACGGTATCAGGTGTGACTTTTTAAATATCAAGGCAATGAGTGAATAAATTACCGCTAAAAATGGGGCTATAAAAAATACTAATACAGCTGATTTTAACCCCAAAAATACTCCAACCATCCCCATAAAGTCTACATCACCTAGGCCAAGTGACTCGGTTTCTCCTTCAATTGATTCTTTTTTACGGAATTTAAGGTAAAAATCAAGCAATATGTCTCCAAAGAACTTGAAAAGATAAGTAAATCCAAAAGCAAAAATTAAATTCCTAAAAGCCACAACCAGAGGCAGCGAATCTAGGTTGAATACTCCTTTTTCAATCATATTTAAGGTCGGTATAACCGCAAAAGCCAAACCAACCACAATACCGATAAAACAAAGATGAACCGGTATAGCATGATAATCAATATCAATAAAAGAAACCGTGATTAAAAGACAAAATAGAAAGATATATTTAGCAAACTCGAAACTCAAACCTAATTGATTGTATAAAACTAAAAAAGATAAAGCAGTTAAAAGTTCGATTATCGGATAGCGAATTGATATTTTATCCCGGCAGTTACGGCAACGGGCTCTTAGAACAATATAGCTTATTATCGGAACATTATCATACCACTTTATCGGTTTAGCACACTTTGGGCAATAAGAGCGTGGCTTTACGATTGACTGGTCTTTAGGAAGCCGGTGGATGCAAACATTCAAAAAACTTCCAATACAAGAACCGAATATAAAAGCAAAAATACTCTCAATCATTAATTTAATCTCCTTTAATTAAAGCTTTTCTCATTATACCAACTATTTCGCCAAGGACAACCTCGGTATTGGTAAAATATTTAAATGCTAATGCCCCTTGATAAACCAACATCCCTAAACCATTAGAATATTTCAAACCTTTTTCTTTTGCCAACTTTAATAATTTTGTATTAGCACCGTCGGTGGCAGAGTAAATAAGGTCATAAACAAATAAATTATCTCCTAAAAGTTCTTGGCTCACCAAAGACGGATCATCTTCTTTTAAGCCTACCGGCGTAGCATTTACCAATAGGTCTTTTTCCTTAATATTTAGTTTTGCAATTGAAGAAATAGCTTTAACTTTAGCTTGGTAATCAGTATCTGACAGCATATCGGCTATACTATTTGATTTAGCTTCATCGATATCAAAGATATCTATTTCTGCAATATTGTTACGGGCTAAAGCATAACAAACTGCCCTGGCAGCACCGCCGGCACCAAGAATTGCTGCAGATTTGCCTTCAGAGAAAAATCCGGTTTCTTTAAGATGCCGGCTAAAACCGGCATAATCGGTATTAAAACCATATAAAGTATTGTTTTTCCTTATTACTGTATTTACTGCGCCGATTTTTTCTACTCCAAATGACTCTTGACCCAAGCTAACATACTTTAAAATTTTTTCTTTATAGGGGACAGTAACATTAAATCCTGAAATATTTTCTTTATCTAAACCTTCGAGAAACCCTTTAAGCTCCTGAGGCTTTAATTGAAAATTCTTATATTCTGCCGGTATATTTAACTTTTTAAATACTGCATTATGCATCTTATAAGATAAAGAATGCGCCAAAGGATAACCAATTAAACCATATATTTTTTTATTTGGATTCTGATTCATAGCTTTTCGTTTAAAACAATACTCCAGAAGTAATCCCAGTGCATTTTTCCAAAACGCGAGAAGGGGTTGGAATAGTTGTATTTTAAATAAGACTCGATTTCCTCTTTGGTGCGGTAGCGTTTTTTCATATAACGGCCTTCTTTAACCTCAATTGGTTCGAAAACTAAATTCCAAAACTCCTCCCACTGAGCTGGAGAAAATTGGCCAAAAACACTAGGAATAAAATTGGCAAGCTTTGCCTCACGAGTAGCAAAACTTAAAGGTCGCTTTCTTTCAGGAGAGACAGTAAAAGAAAGGTTGTGTTTGAAAGTTTCGGTTCCTTCCTCAACAAAACCGAAAATCTTACCGAGGGTGCTTTTAATAAAACCCACATCGCCTATTTTCTTGAAGTTAATTATACCCCAAGCTAAGGCTACAAGTATAACAACTCCAATTACAGCTTTAAAAATTTTCATTAAATTCTGTTTAAAGCATCAAGATAAGCTTTCACAGAAGACTCCAAGATATCGGTACTTGAGCCTCTACCGGTAAGAGTCTTTCCCTTTGCTTTGATTTCAACTCTTACTGTGCCCAAAGCATCTTTCCCTCGGGTTATAGCATCTAACTTATAAGTAAGAAGCTTTGTCTTTATCTTGGTTATCTTATCGATTGCTTTATAGCAAGCATCTACCGGGCCATCACCGGTTGAGATGCTTTGAGATACTTTTCCTTCATGCTTTATTTTAACTGTTGCCTGAGGTTTGATATCGGTACCGGTAGTTACTTCTACCGAAACCATCTCATAGGTTTTCTCTTTTAATCTGGTTTCTTCCTCGGCTAAAGTTATTAGGTCTTCATCAAATACTTCTTTTTTCTTATCAGCCAATTCTTTAAATTCCTTAAATATAGTATTAACTTTTTTCTCGGAAAGCTTAAAACCTAATTTTTCCAATCTCTTAGCCAAAGCATGGCGCCCGGAATGTTTACCTAAGACTATCTGGCTTTTATCTAGTCCTACATCTTTAGGATTCATTATCTCATAAGTATTTCTTTTCTTTAAAACCGCATCCTGATGAATTCCTGATTCATGAGCAAAAGCATTCTTGCCAATAATAGCTTTATTTGGCGGCACGATAAAACCGGTTAAATTACTAACCAACCGGGATGTACGATAAATCTCTGTGGTATTAATATCGGTAGCTATTTTTTTAAAGACATCTTTTCGGGTTTTTAATGCCATAACTATCTCTTCCAAAGAAGCATTTCCGGCCCGCTCCCCGATACCGTTAACGGTACAGTGCACCTGCCTGGCACCAGCCAGTACTGCTGAGAGAGAATTAGCGCTAGCCAGGCCTAAATCATCATGGCAATGTATAGCAACCACGGCTTTATTGATATTTGGCACATTATTAAATATTGCGCTGATCAAATCATAAATCTCTTGAGGGTAAGAATAACCCACGGTGTCAGGGATGTTTATTGTTCTAGCACCCGCTTTAATGGCTGCCTCTATTACCCTAAAAAGAAAGTCTCTGTCGGTACGGGTGGCATCTTCGGGAGAAAACTCAACATCATCACAGGACTTACAGGCAAGTTTAGTAGCTTTTTTAGCTAAATACAAAATTTCATCTTCTACTTTTTTAAATTTATATTTAAGATGTATCTTTGAAGTAGCTAAAAATATATGTATCCGGGGGCGTTTTGCTTTTTTCAATGATTTATAAGCAGCATCAATGTCGGGTTTGAGGCAACGGGCCAGAGCACAGATAGAACTCTTTTTAATATTTTTAGAAATGAGCTCAACTGCTTTGAAATCATCAGGGCTAGCTATCGGAAACCCGGCTTCAATCACATCAACGCCAAGATTTTGAAGTTGATAAGCAATTTCTAATTTTTGTTCAGAAGTCAAAGATGCTCCCGGGGCTTGTTCCCCGTCTCGTAAAGTTGTATCAAAAATTATGATTTTTTCCTTTTTGCTTTTTCCTTTCCCCTTCATCTTTCTTCCTTCCTACTTCATCCTTAATTTATTCCATCCAAGGCATCATTGAACGAAGTTGGCGGCCGATTTTTTCAATTGGATGCTCTTTTTCCTCTTCAGTTATTTTATTATAATTTGGCCTTCCTTCTTCGTTTTCTTTAATCCATTCTTTAGCGAATTCACCGGATTGAATCTCTGATAAAATTTTCTTCATTTCTTTACGAGTCTCTTGGTTAACAATCCTTTTACCACGGGTTATATCTCCATATTCTGCGGTATCGGATACTCTTTTTCTCATCCCGTAAATCCCTTCTTTATATATTAAATCAGTAATCAATTTTAACTCGTGTAAACATTCAAAGTAAGCAATTTCGGGTTGATACCCAGCTTCAACTAAAGTATCAAAACCGGCTTTAATCAGCTCTGAAGCGCCTCCGCAAAGAACTGTCTGCTCACCAAAAAGATCGGTCTCGGTTTCTTCCTTAAAGGTAGTTTCAATTACGCCGGCTCTTGTTCCCCCTAAAGCTTTTGCATAAGCTAAGGCTTTATCTTTTGCCTTTGAACTGGCATCTTGAAAAACCGCTATTAAACAAGGTACACCTTTTCCTTGCTCATACATATCCCTAACTAAAGCACCCGGGCCCTTTGGTGCAACCATAAAAACATCGATGTTTTCCGGTGGAACAATTTGCTTAAAATGAATATTGAACCCGTGAGAAAACACTAACGAGTTTCCCTCTTTTAAGTTTGATTCGATAGACTTCTTATAAACTGCTCCCTGAACGTGGTCTTGAGTTAAAATTTGGATTATG
This sequence comes from uncultured Planctomycetia bacterium, assembly GCA_964526615.1. Lineage (GTDB taxonomy): Bacteria > Omnitrophota > Gorgyraeia > Duberdicusellales > 4484-171 > CAZGLF01. The sequence continues at coordinate 22,466 of CAZGLF010000005.1, read as the reverse complement.
TCTGCCTGTTTTGCTGCTTCCTCAGCAGATATAACCTCAAAGCCATCTTCTTTGGCTTTTTTATAATTTGGTGTTCCTTCTAACTCACTAATCAAAACAGTAATGCCACTATCTCTTAAATTCAAAGCCTGTCCCCGGCCTTGTATTCCATAACCGATAATTGCTACTTTTGAATCTTTGATTATGTCTAAGTTAGCATCTTGGTCGTAATACATCTTTGCCATAAGATTCCTCCTCTTTATTTGAAAACATTATCAACAATAACCTGCGGGATATTATTTGCCAATGGCAATTCTTCCTGTACGGACTAATTCTTGAATACCTAGCTTCTTTAACTCTCTTAAAATCTCGTCTTCTTGATGGCGGTTGGAACAAATTTCCAAAAGATAGGTTTTTTTATTTTCCTCAATAATCTTTACAGGATATTTCTTCGTCAACTTTTCGATGTTTTTCTTGTCGTCTTTTTTCTTTGATACTTGAACTAAGATCAAGTCTCTATCGATATACTCACGGCGGGTAAAATCAATAACCGTAACAACATCTATTAATTTATGAAGTTGTTTTTTAATCTGTTCTAATATTCTTTCATCTTCAGCATCAACCACTATAGTCATACATGATGTAGTTGGATCCTGTGTCTCGCCAACTGCCAAAGATTCAATATTATAACCTCTGGCGCTGAACAAAGAAGCTACCCGAGCTAAAACTCCAAATCTATTTTCAACAATTGCTTGTATGGTATGTCGCATTAAGCCATGCCTCCTATCATTCTGTTTATTGCTTCTCCAGCCGGAACCATTGGAAACACATTTTCTTCAGGTTCAATCCAGAAATCAGCCACCACCGAACCTTTATGGGAAAGTATCTCCTTAACAGCCTTTTTGATCTCACTCACTTTAGTTATCTTCATCCCCTTAAGTCCATAACCTTGAGCTAATTTTACAAAATCAGGGTTCTTAAGCGGTGTGCCGGAGTAGCGGCGTTTATAAAAAAGTTCCTGCCATTGCCTTACCATTCCCAAATAATGATTATTTAAGATGATAATTTTAACATCTATATCGTAGGTACTCAAAGTAGCTAGCTCCTGAATATTCATCTGAATAGACCCGTCACCGGCAATAAGCACCACATCTTGATCCGGATTAGCTATTTTTGCTCCAATAGCTGCCGGAAAACCATAACCCATAGTACCTAAACCTCCGCTAGATAAAAATTTCCGTGTGTAATCATACTTATAGAATTGAGAAGCCCACATTTGATTCTGGCCAACCTCAGTTGTTATTATGGCTTTGCCTTTGGTTTGCTTGTATATTTCTTCAATAACATGTTGGGGCTTAATTTTTCCGGTTTTATCTTCCTTGTATATAAGCGGGTATTTTTTCTTCCACTCTTTTATCTTTTTATGCCATCCGGAAAGATCAGCTAATTTCTCTTCATTAATCCCTTCGGCAAGCTGGCCTAGAATATTTTTAGCATCACCAACGATTGGAACATCAACGTTTATATTTTTACTGATTGAAGTTGGGTCAATGTCGATGTGAATAATCTTGGCTTGAGGAGCAAAAGCATCTAATTTTCCAGTCACTCGGTCATCAAACCTGGAACCAACTGAAATCAAAAGATCACTTTCAGTTATTGCCATATTAGCATAAACTGTCCCGTGCATTCCCGGCATACCTAAAGCTAAATCATTAGTGGAAGGAAAAGCGCCAAGCCCGATAAGAGTTGTAGTAACCGGAATTTTAGCTTTCTCGGTGAAACGCAATAATTCCTCATTAGCCCCTGAAGCAATTATCCCCCCACCGGCGATAATAACCGGCTTCTGAGCTTTATAAATATACTTTAGGACCTTTTTGATTTGGCCCGGATGCCCAAAATGAGTTGGGTTGTAGCTGCGCATTTCGATCCTTTCAGGATATTTAAATTCTGTATCCTGAATCTGCACATCAACCGGTAAATCGATAACTACCGGCCCCGGCCTTCCGCTATTAGCAAGATAGAAAGCCTCCTTTACGGTATAAGCTAAATCTTTAATATCTTTTACTAGGTAATTATACTTAGTTATCGAACGGGTTATACCGGTAACATCGGCTTCCTGAAAAGCATCGTTTCCAATCAATGAAGTCTTTACCTGCCCGGTAATTGCAACCATTGGAATTGAATCCATATAAGCAGTAGCAATGCCGGTAGTTAAATTAGTTGCTCCCGGGCCAGAAGTTGCCACGCAAACACCAACTTTTCCGGTTGAACGGGCATAACCATCTGCAGCGTGAGCTGCTGCCTGCTCGTGACGGGTTAAAATAAACTTTATCGGAGCATCATAAAGAGAGTCAAAAAACGGTATGACTGAGCCTCCAGGATAACCAAAAATTACTTCAACCCCTTCCTTCAACAAACTTTCAATTAAAATTTTAGAACCTTTCATCTTCTTATTCCTTAAATTATTCCAATATTTTTGCTTAATTTATTATATTTATATTACTCTAAATTATATCATCGGCTCCTAAAAAAACAACAGCAAAATAATACTAATATCAAAGGCTTTATTTTTAGATATTTTAATGCTACGGAAATGAAAATCCGGTATCGCTACCTTTTTTTAGCGTCTTTTAGAAGCTTATACTCTATGGAATCTACTAATGCCTGCCAAGAAGCCTCAATAATATTCTCTGAAACACCGATTGTGGACCAAGTTTCATCTTCATCTTGAGACTCTATTAATACTCGAACTTTAGCCGCAGTCCCACTCTTTGCATCCAAAACTCTTACCTTAAAATCAGTTAAATGCATTTTGGCTAAAACTGGGTAAAATTTAGTTAATGCTTTACGCAAAGCATTATCTAGGGCATTAACCGGGCCGTCTCCTTCTGAAACAGTATGTTCTAGGTTTTTATCTATTTTTAATTTTACAGTTGCTTCAGAAATTAGCCTATCATCTTCCCGTTTCTCGATAATAACCTTAAAACCCAATGAATCGAAAAACTTTTTATACTTTTTAAACTCCTTCTGAAGTAATAATTTAAATGAACCTTCAGCTGCTTCAAATTGATAACCCTGTTCTTCTAACTTTTGAAGTAATTTATGTATTTTTTTGGCCCGATCTGACTTTTTATCTAAATCAAACTCTAATTCTTTGGCTTTTAAAACTAAAGTGGTTTTACCGGCTAGCTCTGAAACTATCATTCTTCCGGTATTACCTACTGCAGAAGCCGAAACGTGTTCATAAGTTGCCGGGTTTTTATTTACTGCATCAATATGAATTCCGCCTTTATGGGCAAAAGCACTCTTTCCGACAAAAGGATGGTTATCCCGATGCGCCATATTACTTATTTCACTAACATAATGTGAAAGATGGGTTAGCTCTTTCATCTTTGAAGCTGAAACCACTGTCTTTGCCATCTTCAATTGCAATATCGCCATTATGGTAACCAAATCAGCATTGCCGCAACGTTCCCCATATCCATTTATCGTACCCTGAATATGAGTGCATCCTTTATCAACGCAAACAACAGAATTGCTCACTGCTAACCCTGAATCATTATGACAATGAAGGCCAAAATCCTTCAAACGCAGCTGCTCTTTAACTTTCATTGCTATTTTTTCTATTTCCCTCGGCAGGCTTCCTCCGTTAGTGTCACAAAAAACTACCAACTCACAACCGGCATCAAGGGCTGCTTTTAAAGTATCTATGGCATATTTTGAATTAGCTTTATAGCCGTCAAAAAAGTGTTCGGCGTCATAAAATACCCTTTTACCTTTTTTCTTCAAAAATCTTACACTGTCATGTATGATTTTTAAATTATCCTTTAAAGGTATCTTTAAAACTTCTTCTACATGTAAATCCCAAGTTTTTCCAAAAATAGTAACATACTCAGTGTCGGCCTTTATCAAGCTAAGCAAATTTTTATCTTTAGATGCCGGGTTAGACGGATGAGCAGTAGAACCAAAAGGTGAAAGTTTAGAGTGCTTCAAAGGGTTCTTTTTGAAATACTTAAAAAATTCCTCATCCTTAGGGTTAGAAAACGGCCAACCTCCTTCGATAAAATCTATCCCGAAATCATCTAGATGCCGGGCTATATTTATTTTATCTTTCAAAGAGTATGATATCCCCTCGGTTTGAGAACCATCTCTTAAAGTTGTGTCATATATAAAAATCTTACTCATACCTTTATTTTATCCAATTTAAATTCTTTGTGAAGAACTTTTAATGCTTTTTCACCGTCTTTCTTTTTAACGATACAAGATATACTTATCTCAGAAGTTGATATCATATCGATATTTATCTTACTATTGGCTAAGATAGAAAAACACTTAGCTGCTACACCCGAATGCGATTTCATCCCAACCCCGATAACCGAAACCTTAGCTATAGTATCATCAAATGCTACCTCGCCAGCGCCAATATCCTTAGATATTTTCTTTGATATCTTAATGGTCTTGTTAAGATCTCTCTCGGGCACAGTAAAAGAAATATCGGTTTCTTTTTTATGGCTAACGTTTTGGACTATCATATCTACATTAACATTTTTACAAGCAAGCTCATTAAAAACATTAGCGGCTATTCCCGGTTTATCGGGAACACTTCGCAAAGTAACTTTAGCTTCATTACGGTCAAGAGTTATCCCTCTAACTACCGGTTCTTCAATTAAAGGTGTTTTGTCCATAATTATAGTTCCCTCCTTCTTAGAAAAACTGCTTCTCACATGTAAGGGTATATTAAATTTTTTCGCTACTTCAACTGCTCTGGTATGCATAACCTGGGCGCCACGAGAAGCAAGTTCTAAAATTTCATCAAATGTTATATATTTTAACTTCTTAGCATCGGGAATAATTCTCGGGTCTGCGGTATATATTCCGTCAACATCGGTAAAAATCTCACATAAATCAGCCTTTAATGCCACTGCTAAAGCAACTGCGCTTAAATCTGACCCCCCTCTTCCTAAGGTAGTAATTTCTAAAGCAGTGCTTAACCCTTGGAATCCGGCAACAATAACGATATTGCCTTGAGTTAGTTCTTTCTTTATCCGATCGGTTTCGATCTTTAAAATTTTAGCCTGGGTATGATAGGTATCGGTTATAATCCCAACTTGGGCTCCGGTAAAAGATATTGCTCCGATATTTTTTTTATGCACAGCCATGGCAAGTAAAGAGCAGGACATCTGTTCCCCGGTTGAAATCAACATATCCATCTCTCTTTCAGAAGGATTAGGGTTGATCTTTTTTGCCAGCTCAACTAATTCATCGGTGGTATCGCCCATAGCCGAAACAACTACCACCACTTTATTACCGGCCTTAACATAAGAAGCAATCCTTTTAGCAGCATTCTCTACTTTATCAATATTAGCTACCGAAGAACCGCCATATTTTTGAACTACTAATTTATTTTTCAACTTCTTCTGCATTTTACTAATTTCCTAAATTCAAAAATTCCCAAAATACCTGAAATTATCAAAATAAAAGATATTGCCGAAAGTAGATAATTTTTATCTTTAAAGAAATCGATTATCTTAGCTCCCAGGGCAAGTATAGTTATTATAATCATAATTACCGCCGGAATAAAGGCAATTTTATAATTTTTTCCCTTACAAAATAACCAGCCGCTAATTACAATCAAAGCCAAACCAGCTACCAATTGATTAGAAGCTCCAAATACCGGCCACAATAACTGCCACTTATCCATAAAAGCTAAATAACCAGCGGCAATAATGACTAAAGTTGTAGCAAACCACTTATTTTTTATCTTAAATAACTCTTGGGTTAAAAAACGGGTTATTCGGGTTGCAGTATCTAAAGTAGTAAGGATAAAAGCATTGAGAATTACCAAAGCAATAAATTGGCCATAAGGGCCCAGGAAACGTCCAACCGCAGAAAACCCTAAAGCAAATATTTCAGCCTCGTTTAACCCTTTAGGTATTCCTTTTAAGCCAAAAGCCACCGAAAACAACACTATCACCGCCAAGACCGCCTCCACTATCATTGATCCATAGCCTACTTTTTTAGCATCTTTTTCCGAAGGAAGTTGCTTGGATGTAGTGCCACTGGCAACTAATGAATGAAAACCCGATATTGCACCACAAGCAACGGTTATAAACATTATTGGAAATAAATACCCTCCCGGTGAATTAAAACTAATTAAATTAGCCTCATTAATCGGAAACGGCTTAGTAAGTAAACCGATAAAAGCTACGGCAATTGCAAAAAAGAGCAAAAAACTTGAAAGATAATCCCGGGGCTGAAGTAAAATATTCACTGGTACTATTGAAGCAATAAAAGCATAAATAAAAAGAATCACCAGCCAAATCATATAGGGATTAGATACTTCTAATGCTATTGGGTAATATTGGCCTAAAAATATCAAGGCAGCTAAACACCCGATACCGATTAAAGTTGCGACAATTATATTAAGACGCAATTTATAGATTAAAAAACCCACTATAATAGCTATTGGTATTAGCCCCAAAGAAGAACCGACAACTTGTGGCTGAGAAACAAATGTCTTAGCACATATCGAAGCAAATACCGCAATTATAATTATCAGAGCAAACCATAAAAATATCAAAAAAAAGGTGCCGGCACGCCGAGAAATATAACGCTGTGAAATTTCACCGATGGTTGCTCCGCCTTCTCTTACTGAAATCATCAAAGAAGAAAAATCATGGACTGCACCGATAAATATACTTCCTAAAACTATCCAAATCAAAGCCCCCAACCAGCCCCACCAAAGATAAGCCAAAACCGGGCCGATTATCGGGCCAGCACCGGCAATTGAGGCAAAATGGTGTCCAAAAATTACCAGCCAATTTTTTGCTGGGACATAATCTAGGCCGTCATAGTTAGTGTAGGCCGGGGTGTTTCTTTGAGGATCTAGGTCAAAAACTTTAGCAAGATAGTTACCGTAAAAAATATAGCCTGAAAGTAAGGCTGCGATTACTATTAAAAAAAGCAAGATACTCATTTAACAAAAAAATAATTCAACAAATCCATCCCTTTATCAAAATATAAAGAGCTGTTTTGCGCTTGGCGTTCCGAATAGGAGGAAAATTTTCCGGGCTCAATGCCTGAACCAGCTATCAAAAAAGGAACTGGTTCGTTAGTATGAGTTCTCAATTCAATTGGTGTAGGATGATCCGGAGTTATCAGAATTCGATATTCTTGGCCTTTTAAACCCTCAACGATAGTTCTCACTATCAACTTATCAATCCTTTCAAGGCAGGCTATCTTCATCCTTAAATCCTGATTATGTCCGGCTTCATCAGTAGCTTCAATATGAACGAAAACAAAATCACAACGCTTTAAAGCTTCTAAAGCTGCTTGGGCTTTGCCGATATAGTTAGTATCATAATATCCATTTGCTCCTTCAACCTCTAATACTTCCAAGCCGATTATTCGGCCAATACCTTTTATTAAATCTACCGCTGAAATAACAGCTCCTTTTATATTGAACTGTTTTTCAAAAGAAGGCATACTGGGTTTTGGCCCGCAGCCCCAAAGCCAAATCATATTAGCCGGGTTCTCGCCTAAATCTATCCGAACCTTATTTATCTCATGGTCTCTTAATATTTCTTTTGAGCGGTTCATCAAATCAATCAAAACATCGTTACCTTCTCCTTTAGGAAGATGTTTTAATATCTTTTCACCCATCACATCGTGCGGTGCAAAGTATTTTAATTTATCCAAACCCAATTTCCTGCCGCCTTTAAAAAGCATAAGGTTGCGATAACTGGTACCAAAATGAAATTGTATCCTTTCGTTACCAAGTTTTTTATTTATATGCTTGATTAATATTTTCGCTTCTTTATTGGTAATATGTCCGGCACTGTAATCAAAGACCGAGCCTTCATCTTCGGTAATAAGATTGCACCTGAAAGCTAAATCATCTTCTTCAATATCAACACCTAAATTTGCCGCTTCAAGCGGGCCGCGTCCAGTATAGTAAATTTTAGGGTCATATCCCAGCAAAGATAGGTTAGCCACATCACTTGAAGGGGTAAAACCAGCCGGCACGGTTTTAATTCTTCCTAAGACTCCCTTTTTAGCTAAAGAATCCATGAAAGGCAAATCTGCAATTTCAAATGGGGTCTTGCCGCCTAATATATCAAGCGGATGGTCACTTGCGCCATCGGGAATTATTACTATGTACTTCATCTTTTTATACCTTTACTTTTATTTGCTATTATTACTTTAATCTTTTACCAAAACCTCTATTACCAATACCTTACTAACGATGGATACAATTTTGCGCCTCTAGTTGTCAAGTTGTCTTTGGCAAAGATTGTATACATCTTTTTATACCTTTACTTTTCAAAACGAATCTTAAACCGGATTATGCCTAAACCATAAATATATATAATATTCTTAAACTATTTAAAGTTTAATACAAACAATATATCCTTGCAAGATATTTTTAAAATGATATATTCTATACTATGATAAAAGAAGGCGACCTTATATTCCTTTATAATGACGATAAGAGGAATTTTATGACCAAAGTTACTAAAAACACCCTTCATACCGATAAGGGTTATATTAAATTAGACTCTCTTGTCGGCATGAAATTCGGCCAAAAGGCCGAAACTAATCTCGGCCACCCCTTCTATATACTAAAACCTTACCTTTTTGAGATGATAATGAAAGTTAAACGCCAGACTCAAATATTATACCCTAAAGACATCGGCATGATTTTAACCAAAGCTCATATTTACCCGGGAGCAAAAGTTATCGAATCAGGCATTGGCAGCGGGGCTTTGACTACAGCTTTAGCTAATTTCGTCAGGCCAAACGGTAAAGTATACAGCTATGAAAGAAATGAAGATTTTCTAAAAAATGCCAAGAAAAACTTAGAAAAAAACGGCCTTGATCAATGGGTTGAATTCAATCATCTTGAGGTAACCGATGAATATCCGCAAAAAGAAGTTGATTTTGTAATGATAGATATCGGCAGCCCCTGGCAATTAATCGATGCGGCTTATAAATCACTTAAAGGCGGCCACCGCCTAGCTACAATTTGTCCGACCTTTGAACAACTTACCAAAACAGTCTTTAACTTAGAAGAGAAAGGTTTCATCAACATCGAAACTATGGAAATTCTGCTTCGAAGAATTCTGGTAAGAAGAGGAAAAACCCGGCCTGAGCAAAGAATACCTTCCCATACCGGCTGGCTGGTATTTGCGACTAAAATTATTCCTTAATCCCTAAATCGGATTGCTTTTGGATGAAATTCTTGGACTGCTTTATTAGAGTTTCTTGGGTAGGTATATTTTTTCTAATCAGGTAAGGATAATCTAAAAATAGCTTCTCAACTAAACTACTCCTTTTTGGGCCGCAGATGCCACGGTTTGAAGCTAAAATAAAGACAATTATCTCTTTGACGAATTTGGAATCTATTTTTTCTAACTCTGCCAAAGCTCCTTTAAGTGAAAGCTTTTTCCGGTATATAAGATTATAGGCTTTTTTTATCTGGCCTAGGTCTTCTCTGTTTAAACCAGCCCTTTTTAAACCAACAATATTAACCCCCCAGACTCTGGAATCCCCCACAACCATCATAAAAGGTAACACATCCTGATTAACCCGGGATAAGCCGCCAACCATCGCCAAACGGCCGATTCTTGCAAATTGATGAATTACTACATTACCGGAAATAAAAGCTTTATCATCAATCTGAGTATGGCCGGCTACTAAAACACCGTTACAGATAACAACGCCGTTGCCTACCTTGCAATCATGGGCAAGATGAGAAAATGCCATTAAAAAATTATCGTCACCGATAGAGGTTGATTTATCTTTAGAGGTTGAACAATTAATAGTTACATACTCTCTGATTATATTATTTTTCCCAATATAGACTTGGCCTTCTGATTGTGTAACATCGAGTACCTGAGGCACTTCTCCGATTACTGCACCGGTGCCGATAATTGTGTTTTCTCCAACTGAAGTATTTCCTTTTAGATGGGCAAAGGGTAAAACCTTCACTCCTTTGGCAAGGCTCACCCCAGCTTCAACCAAAGCATAAGCTCCGATTCTGACATCATCGGCTAGATTAGCTTTTTTATCAACAATTGCATTAGGATGCACCACCTGAAGCCTCCTGGTTAGATTCGAGATTATTCTCGGCCCTTCTTATGATTATCTTACCAAGCAAAGAAACGAATTCCAAGCGTAACGGCAGACGGCTTTCCTTATCGAGCCATAAATTGAATCTTCTGGCACCTCTGCCGATAAGAAAATAAGTATCGTAAATATCGCCGTGCAGCCTTAAACTCCTTTCTCTTACTATTTTTATCCTTATCTCTTGAGTTGGCAAGTTAAAATCCATCCATTTACCTTTTTCCATCGCAATGGATTTTGGAAAAAAGTAAAGAAGCTCTAAAATATTATGAATTGGCGGTTCCTGCTCCAAAATCTCGGTAGTAGTTTGGGAATTTTTTCTTTTTATCTTAACTTCACCTTCTTCTTGATTATAAATTTCCTGAATCAATTCTTTGTTACCGAAAAATACTACATCTCTCTCAACCTTAACCGGAAGATGAGTCTCACTATCAAGATAAACTTTCTCATTAGAAGTTAAATTAAGCAATTTGAGTATCTTGGCATCAGCCTCCAAGGCTAAAACATTGACTTTATTTTCCCCAATAGTCTCCTGGCCTAAATAATTCCAGATAATCGTTCCAGAAGGTATACCGTTAAAAGATACATTGTAGATTAATTTTTCATTATCTTTAAACCTTGATTCTATATTCTGTGCCGCCACATTTAAGGTAAAAAGATTAACAATAAAAATAAAACAGCCTATAATTTTATAAGTTCGCTCAAATTCTAATTTTAGTTTCATCTATCTTTACTCTTTTTATTTGAAAAATTATGAAGCAACCAATTTTTGTATTTCTCCGATATTCTCTCGGGCCGCTTCTTCACCACGTTCTATAAATTCCTCTACTTTGTTGAATTCTGTCCAACCCAAACCCTCTAAATTAGAATGAATAACTACATCAGAAATCTCTAATGCCTGTTGTACAAAATACTGCTGCATAGTTTCAATGCTGCCGAAAACAAAATCAAAAATATGAAATTTTTCCCGCTTTTTATATTCTCTTAGCACCTGTTCCTGTGACAACGTAATATTGGAAGCGATTATCTTTTTAGTATTAAAATTCAACAGAATCTTAGTCGGCAAAGGATTAAGTATCCCGCCATCTAACAAATAATCTCTTTTAAATTTAATTGGTTCAAAAATCCCAGGAAAAGCACAACTAGCAGCAACTGCTTTATAGAGGGCCCCTTCCTGCAAAATTACTGTTTTGCGTTTAAGAAAATCAAAAGCAACTATCTTTAGGGTATGTTTTAAATCCGAAAAAGTCAAGTCTTTAAAAATTCTCTTGAAAATATTCTCAAGGTGCCTTGAGCGCATAATTCCTTTAAAAGGCAAACACAATCTCCAAGGAGAAAATCGGCTTATTTCTCTGGCTATTTCTTTAGCATGTTGTTCGATTTCAGCCGAAGTAAAATCAGCCGCCCATAAAGCACCGATAACCGCGCCCATGCTTGAACCGCAAATAATGTCAATATCAATACTGCTTTCCTCTAAGACCTTTAAAATTCCAATATGAGCAAAGCCATAAGCTGCCCCGCTGCCTAAAGCCAATCCCAAGGTAACCTCTCCGATATCTCTGGCAATTCTTTTTAAAACTTTAGGGTAATCTGTGCTTGAAGAATTCGGCAAAGTTGCATATACCGAATGATTAAAAACAGCCCTTACTTTATCTGAACTAAAGTGTTTTTTCTTATCTTGTTTTAAAATTACCTTTAACTTATCTTCATTTAAAGGGTCTATGGTTTTGATTTTTTTAATCAGTACCGAGTCGGGTTTTAATTGGGATTTTTTAGCTAAAGCCAAAAAATGAACCTGATGAGCCGGTGAGATGAATTGTTCTAGTAAATCATGAGAAAAGGGCTGCGGTATTTCATAGATAATGAAATGATAACTCTCTGAGAGAAAGTTTAAAAGAGCTATAAAATTATCATTTGAACCAGGCTCGAGATAAAGTAAATCTATATCTTTTTTCGCGATATAATCTGTTAGGCTTTCTTCTTTAAACTGTTTTAAATTTAAAATATTATTATTTCGATCTAAATAATCTTTTTTATCGGTATCTATAAATTGCAAAGATATTACTTCCTTAGCTGTCTGCTCTTTGAGTTTTAAGCCTAAATCAAAAATATAATTTTTTTCATCTTTGGATTGTCCGTCTAATATTGCTATTTTACGTGATCGAAATATTCTTTTAGGCTTGGAACGTGATTTTACTCGTTGAGAGAGCATCCGCGAAAAATCCAAGGATACATAAGGATTTTTCTTTAAAAACTCCTTAAATTCACTATCTTTTATTTGTAAAATATATGAACGCTCGATTGAACGGGTAGTAACCGAATGAGCATCATCGGTAAGAAGCGATATTATCCCAAAGCAAACCCCTCTTTTAATTATTTCAATAGTATGCTCTCCTTCCTGATCCTTAGTAAGCACTTCTACCCGGCCTTTTAACAAAATATATAAATAGTCCGAAGGGTCACCTTGGCCATAGATTACCTCTTGATTTTTATACTCCCGAAAGGTACATATTTTCAGAAGCCGGTTAATTTGGCGTTCTTTTAACTTATTAAACGGCGGGTTATTACTTAAAATTAATTTAATCTCTTTATTATCCATAAGTTATATTTCTATCTGATTTTCTCCGGCAATCTTACTATAAACAGCAGAAAATTCTCTCGGTTCCCTTTGAAAGTTACTGTAATCAACCTCAAACAATCCAAATCGTTTCGAGAAGCCTTTATCCCACTCAAAATTATCAATTAAAGACCACCATAGATATCCTCGCACATCAAGCCCTTCTTTTATTGCCAAGCCTAAACTTCTTAAATGACTTAATAAGTAATCCTGATACAATACGGGATCATCTTCAGCAGTTCCATTTTCGGTTATCAATACCGGCAGATTGAATTTCTTTAAACTAACCAATGCTTTATAAAAATCTCTGCTATTTATTGTCCAGCCTAAAGAATTTTTTCTTTCTTCGCTGGCAAGATATTGGCCTTCTTTACCTAAAAACCCGCTAAATTTATCATATTCTTTACCATAATAATTTAAACCAATAAAATCTAAGGCTCTTTTTTTGTGTAGGTATTCTAAAATAAAATAATTAAACAACCTGCTTCTTATTCCGGCAGTTAAACTGTTAAGAGCTAATTTATAATCTGGATAAGGAGAAAACACCCTCATGTTTTTAGCCAAAGATACTCTAGGAGTAATTGAGGTGCCTTGATATATACTTTTTATCTCCTGATACCCGAGAAGATAAGCTTTTAGGATATTATCTAAAGCTTTTTTAGCGCTCTTTAAAGATTGTTCGCCCGGTGGCCATATACCTTCTATAAAACCGTTATAAAGATAAACCAGCGGCTCGTTAAAAATAAGCCAGTATTCTACCTTATCTTTTAGATATTGGATGGTTTTTCTTAGGTACTTTAAGAAATAATCGATATTTTTATGGTCTAACCAGCCTCCTTTCTCGCTAAACCAGATTGGATTGGTGAAATGGTGTAGAGTTATTATTGGTTTTAAATTATGGTCTTTTAAGCTTTGGATTACATTGAGATAGTGCTCTAGTTCTTTTTCTGAAAAACTAGAGGCATCTGGAGAGATTCGAGCCCATTCTACAGATATTCGAAGCGAATTTAGATTTAATTGTTGGGCTAATTTGAAGTCATTTGCGAATAAGTGATAGTGATTGCAGGCACTACCAGCTTGTTTTAGGTCTTTTTGCCTCTCCCAGAGATACCAATCACTGTTGAAATTTTGGCCTTCAACTTGATAGCTGGAAAGAGCTGCTCCCCACAAAAAAGAAGGTGGTAATCTTAATTGCATTTACGATAGATATTTAATTAAAACTTGATAACTTAACCCGGAACCAATCTCTGAAAAACAGATTTATATTTTCAATCTTAGTGCCGGGCCAAGTTAAACTCATCTTTATTGCTATTAATTTAAGCTGATAATGCTGCAATAGCTTTATCATTATCACTAGAAGAAAAAATAATTATAGCTGATTTTTGGGGTTGTGAAGTAGTTCCATATATGTATTCTAAATCAATATTGGCCTCTTTTAGCTTTGAAGCCATGATGTTAAGTTTTCCGACTTCATCAGGCATATCTACTATAACTATATCTTTTTCTTCAATTTGGCCTTGAGATTGCAAAGCCTCTTTTGTCTTGATATTGTCAGAAGTAACCAACCGAATAAAGGCCTTACCTTCCACGTGCCATCCCGATATTGCCCTTACATTAATACTATTATCCTGAATAATCTTTGCTATCTCTTGTAATTTACCTATCTTGTTCTCTGATGAAATAATGATTTCTTTTCCCTTTACTGGTTTCATGAGTCACCTCCTTTAATTTTTACCGCTAAATCAAACTTTTTGACTGGCCCTCTTACAATAAACATAATCACCATTTGCTGATATAGGTTTTCAAGCCCTGATTCTGAAGAAGAAATTATGCGTAAAGGCTGAGTAAATATTTGAGCTGGATCGAAATTACACTGGAAATTGAGTTTTTTCCTTTGATCACTGATTAGAAAAGATTTGGCTTTACCCCAATCTCTAGGGGTATCTAAAGTAAATGAGCCTTTTTTTTCATTGGTTGATGCAGTAGCTAAAGAATTTAGAGACAAGTTAAATTCTATACCAAAATCCCAATTATTCAAGGTATTTATTTTTTTAAAATCATAGCTAACCCTAAACCCTAAGGCCTCATCAAATTCCACTTCTTTTATAAAGTTTAGATTATTTTTATTATACATAAATTTAACCCTTACCGCATTTTTAAACTTTTCATAAGAAGATTGATAAATATCATTACTTAAAGTGTTAACCTTTTTATTTTTAATAAAATCGTCTAACCTGATATTTTTCGCCAACAGGTGATCAACCAATCCCAAACGTTGATAATTATCGTATATTAAAGCAGTTGAGCTATCTTTATCGGGATGATAAGCCTCCTTTTTCCTGGTGACTGTATTAATTAAATTAAAAGCCTCTTTTCTTAAACTTAACTCTAAAAAAGTACCTCCTCTTTTGGAAAAACAAGCTATCAGGCCTTTATTCTTTAAAATAATCTCTTTATTTCCATCGTAATCGATATCTTTTTCCTCAATCACTGGTAAAGAAGGTTTTGTCTTCTGTTCTAATAAATTTTCAGCTTTAATAAGGTGGGCATACACCGATTCTCTAAGGTGTTTTAAATAAAAACCGCCGAATATTCCATGCCAATAAGCACAATTTGTTTGAGCCTTCCAGAGATTATCAAAAACTTCTTTTTCTTCGGTGCTAAGGTTTTGATTAATTTGTCGGCTTAAATCTAACATCCTTTTATGCATATAATTGAGCCGCGGGTACTTAAGAAGAAAATTCTTAAAATTACCGGCCCCAATAAGAGCCTTGAAATCGTCTTGGCTGTATTTTATTTTTAGATAATCTTTTAACTGCTGGTATAATTTATTATCTTCTGAATCCAGGGACCACTCTTGCATCTCTTTATAAGATGCTGACTTAAGATAAGTTAGCTTTTCAGGCTTAAACCTCTCAATAGCCTCAGAGGCAGTTATTGTTTCGATAATACTGCTTTCTCCAAGCAAAGAAAAAAACTTAGCTAACCAACCTTTATTGTAAACCCAATCAAAAGTATCGGGCCAAAGGCCAAACTTTTCTCCGTCTTGAAAAAGAGTAACTAAAACATCTTCTTCTTGCTGCATTCCTTCTAAAATATTTATTACCTCTTGAGGTTTTACAAAAGGGACTTTATACATTAACCTTTTATTCATTGGAAAAATCAATAACCGGTAACCCTCTTCTTCACTAATATAGTAGCCGAATAACTCTTTCTTTTTCTCATTAAGAAGTAAAAAGTGTGTCTCATCAATAAAGGTATATTTTATATTTTGCGAGTTTAAGGTTTTTATTAAAGCCGGCTCCCAAACCCGTTCCGCCAACCAAAACCCTTGGGGTTCAATTAAAAATTCTTCTCTCAAAAATTTATTCATTAAACTTATCTGGGCTCTTCTATCGGCCTCGGGAATCAAGGTTAGAATCGGTTCATAATATGCTGCGCTGATAATTTCTATCTGCTTAGCTTCGATTAATTGCCTTAATAACCCTAAGTAACTGTGTTTATTGGACTTAGCCCACTCATACACCGGGCCTGAATTATGAAGTACACATTTTATCTGAGGAAAATCTTTTAAAAGTTCTAAAAAAGGCTGGTATGAATAATCAAAAGCCTTATTAAAAACATCGGCTAAATTACCTATTGGTTGGTGGTTATGAATCCCGAATACAAAATATACTTTTGCCCTATTTTTTTGCATAAGTACCTGGTTAAGTACAAATTCTATCATTTTGAATTTAGGCTGTCAATGTAGGCCTTATGAGTAAAAGATTTAATTATTTAGATTTTATGATAAGATAGTTCTTACTAAAATAGGGATTAAATCTTATGAAAAGCTATAAATTAAAACCTTTTTCTTCAGATAAAACAATAATAAATTACCAGGAAAAATTAAACCAGGAACAGCTGCGGGTAGTAAAAGAAGCTAACGGGCCCTCTTTAGTTTTAGCTGGTGCCGGAAGCGGAAAAACCCGAGTCCTTATTTACCGTCTAGCTTATCTTCTTGAAAAAGGCGTGCCGCAAAATAATATTTTATTAGTAACTTTTACCAACCGGGCTGCCAATGAGATGGTTAACCGGGCGGAAATCCTGATAAAATCAAACTTAAATGATCTTTGGGGCGGAACCTTTCATCACATTGGAAATACCACCTTAAGAAAAGAAGCTCAATTCTTAGGATATTCTTCTAACTTTACCATAGTCGATAAAGAAGATGCTAAAGACCTGCTTGAAGATTGCCTTGGAGATTTGGGCTTAACAAAAAGAGATAAGTTATTTCCCAAAAAAGACCTGATATATAATATTTATTCTTTAGCCGCCAATGCTCAAAAGGGAGCCCACCAAATAATACCGGAATTTTACCCCCATATCGAAGACTACACCGGATTAATTAAAAAAATACTCATCCTCTATGGAAAAAAGAAAAAAAGCGCTAATGTGATGGATTTTACCGACCTTCTAAACAATTGGCTCAAGCTTCTAGAAAACCAGACGATTTGTGATAAATACGCCGAAAATTTTCGCTATATTCTGGTTGATGAATACCAGGACACAAACCGGCTTCAATTCGAAATCTTAAAACGCATCTCCTCTTACCATAAAAACATATTGGTAGTAGGTGATGATGCTCAGTCAATTTATTCATTTAGAGCAGCCGATATAAATAACATTTTAGATTTTCCAAAAACTTTTGAGGGAACAAAAATATTCAAACTCCAGAATAATTACCGTTCGAGCCCTCAAATATTATCTTTAGCAAATGAAATAATAAAACACAATGTTAATCAATTTCCAAAAACTTTAAAGCCGATCAAAGAAGCTTCCGAGATGCCTTTTTTGGTTAAAACCAAAGACGTTTACCAGCAAGCTAAATTTATTGCTCAAAGAGTAATTGAACTTACCCGGGAAAATATCAATCTTGGTAATATGGCAGTTCTTTTTCGCTCCCGGTTTCAAGCTATTGAATTGGAAATGGAATTATTAAAAAGAAATATCCCCTATTTAGTAAGGGGAGGTTTACGGTTCTTTGAGCAGGCACATATAAAAGATGTGCTCAGTTATTTAAAGATTGTCTTAAACCCTAAAGATGAATTATCTTTTAAAAGGGCTATCTGCATCCATCGTGGAATCGGCAGGACTTATGCTTATAAAATCTGGGAGAAACTTATCAGGAGTAAAAAACCCTCAACAGAAGTCGAGAAAACCCTGCCAAAACGCCAAAAAGAAGGCTATCGCGAATTCATAAAACTATATGAGGCTTTAAAGAAAATAAAAGAACCTGAAATTGCCTTATCAAAAATATTAAATTATTATAAAGATTATTGCTATCTTTCTTTTGATAACGCCGATGAAAGATTTCTCGATCTGGAAGAATTAGCTAAAATGGGCTCAACCTATAAAAGCATAAAAGAATTTCTTCTTGATTTAGGGTCCTTTGAAGAGTTTAAGGGAGAAACTTTAGTAAGTTCTCGGGAAAAAGAAGATATCTTAGTGCTGTCAACAATACATCAGGCAAAGGGCCTAGAGTGGCATGCGGTATTTTTAATTGGATTCTGCGATTATGATTTCCCGCATCCTAAATCTTTAGCTTCAAAAGAAACTTTAGAAGAAGAAAGAAGGCTATTCTATGTAGCTACCACCCGTACTAAATCTATTCTGCATATAAGTTACCCTCAAACAAAATATACCTTTAAAAACGGTGTAGTAATAACCCGGCCTTCAATGTTTCTTCAGGAATTACCTTCTCAAACTTATGAAGAAATAGTAGTAGAAGAAAGTTTTTAGATCTATCTCCTCACTTAAAACTTTTTACATATTTTTATACAGAAAAGATTAGGGATTGAGAGATTTTTTTGGTAAAATGGTTAAAATGGAAAAACTTGAAAAACTCATATCCTCTCTCAAGAAAAAGAAAGTATCCGTTGCCCTGGCTGAATCCTGCAGCGGAGGCTATGCATCTTATCTTTTAACGAAAATTCCCGGTGCTTCAAAAATATTTAAAGGCGCTATAGTAGTTTACTCTTTGGATATAAAACATAAATTCTTTAAAATCCCCTCTTTAATCTTAGAAGAAAATAAAGGTGTTTCCGGAGGAGTAGCGCTTTCTCTGGCTAAAGGAGTAAGAAAAAAATTTAATGCTGATTTAGGCGGAGCAATTGTTGGTTTTGCCGGGCCAAAAGCACGAAAGGGAGTAAGAGTAGGAACTGCTTTCGTAGCTGTTAAAGGGAAAAGTGATTCAATATTAGAAAAATTGATCATACCCGGTAACCGCAATACTATCCAGAAAAAAGCATCTTCAGCTTTAGTCGATTTACTCTATGAATATGTAAATAAAAAATGAGAGCTTTTATAGCCGTTGACTTGCCTTCAGACATTAAAACAAAAATTGCCAAAGTTACAGACCAATTGAAAGAAAATGACCTTGCCTTTAATTGGGTTAAATCAAAAAATCTACACCTTACCTTAAAATTTCTCGGGGACATAAACAAGGAAAAATTTGAAAAAATAAAAGAAAAAATAGAAACCGTTGCTAAAAAATTCGAACCTTTTTCAATTGAATTGAAAAAATTTGGTTTCTTTCCTAATGAAAGAAAGCCTCGAGTGTTTTTTATTCAAACTTCCGGTGAAGAGGTGTTAGGTAAAATTGCGGCATCAATCGAAGAAGAATTAGAAAATTTTGGCTTTGAAAAAGAAAAAAAATTCAAATCTCATATAACTTTAGGACGTCCAAAGAAAAATAAAAATATTAAACTTCTGCTTAAAATTGCTCCCGGCATAAAAATAAAAGATAAAGTCTTGGTTGATCGGATAAGTATTTTTAAAAGCACTTTAACTAACCAGGGCCCGATTTATGAAGAAATTTTTAGCAGCAATCTTACTAAGTGAAGAATAAAACAAGAATATATTCCGGCTATCACATCATCCCCTACCACCCCTAAAGAACCGCTTTTTTTCTCGATTCTATCAGCCGGGGGTATCTTTAGCATATCCAACATTCTAAAAAGGAAAAATCCGGCTATTATGAAAAGGTAACCTATGCTTTTTGGAATAAAAAGAAAAGTTATCAACATACCTGAAAAATCATCGATAACTATTTTTTTACAATCTTTCTGCCCGTAAAGCTTTTCGGCCCGGCCGGAAACCATAAAAGCTAAAATCACTGAAATAATAGTGAATATAAAAAAAGCGATCTGGCTTTCAATCGTTAGGTAAAACACCAAAGCTAAAACACAAGATGCTGTCCCCGGACACTTGGGAGTATAGCCAATACCAAAAAGCGTTGCTAAATATACCGATATTTTGTCGATTAAAAAAATTATGTTTTTATTCATATTTAAAATGTCCTTATTGTTTTACGGTTCACCCAAAAATAATAAATTCCTGAAAAAACAGTTATCACAACTACATACCACATCATAATTGGTATAATTTTATAATATAAAATAAAAATAATTGTACTAGTTGGAAAAATCTTAGCTAATATCAATGTTATAAATATTATTATTACAATTGCAACTTGGGAAACGGTCTTATGTTTACCGAATTTCTTCGCTTCTAGGACTACTCCTTTATTTAGCCCATAAAGCCTTAAGCCGGTAATAATGAATTCTCGAAGCATTATTAAGCTAACCATCCAGGCATTAATTACCCCTAATTCCAAAAAAGCACAAAATACTCCAATTATCAGTATCTTATCAGCTATCGGGTCTAATATCCTACCTAAATCAGATATAAGGTTTTGCTTTCGAGCCAAATAGCCGTCTAAATAATCCGTTAACGAAGCTAAACAAAAGATAATAAAAGCAGCTAGTATGGTGGTAAAAGAGTTTTTAATAGTTAAGCCGATACAAATAAAAGCTAATAAAATCCTGGCAATTGTAAGTTTATTTGGCGTTGTCATTCCTCACTCCGCTATAAGGTCATAACCGGCGGTATCGACTATTTTTGCCTTGTAAAATTCACCCGGCCTAAGGCCTTTCCTTTTAACATAAACTACCCCATCAACTTCCGGGGCATCATATTGGCTTCGTCCAATTCCTACTCTGTCGTCGCTTTCCTCAATGAGGATTTCTAATTCTTTATTTATGAATCTATTATTTAAAGCTTGGGCTATTTTTTGCTGTTCATACATTATTTGATTATATCGTTTTTCTTTGGTTTTATGGTGGATTTGCCCTGGTAATCGAGCAGCTGGAGTACCTTCTTCCCGAGAATAAATAAAAGCTCCCAAACGTTCGAACTTTGCATCTTTAATGAATTTTAATAACTCTTTGAACTCTTTTTCGGTTTCGCCCGGAAAACCCACAATAACCGAGGTCCTTAAAACGCACTCGGGAGTTGTTTTTCTTATTTTATCAATTAAATCTATCAAATATCTTTTGGTGGTCTTTCGATTCATAGATTTTAGAATTCTATCATTTATATGTTGAATAGGCAAATCAATATATTTACAAATTTTTTCATTATCAGCTACTACTTTAATTAACTCATCGGTAAAATTTTTAGGATGAGTATAAATTAACCTTATCCACTTTATATTTTTTGTTTCTTTAACTATTTTTTTAATGAGAAAAGTGAGGCTCTTTTTTTCTTTAAAATCCTGCCCCCAACTGGTAATATCTTGGCCGATAATGCTGAGCTCTTTTATATTTTTGCCTTCCAAATATTTTACTTCATTTATTATTTCGGAATCACTTTTACTTACCAGTGGGCCTTTTATCGAAGGAATCGCACAAAAACTGCAGCGATTCAAACATCCTTCGGATATTTTCAAAAAATCAGCTGCCGAAGGTGAAAGCTTTTTGCGTTTTGGATAAATTTTATTTAATTCTAAAATCCCCTGCCAATGATCTACTTCAGGGAAAAAATTCTCTAGTTCTTTTCGATTACGTTGGACCAGACAACCAAAAACCAGAATTTCATTAACTTTGCCCTCTTTTTTTAAATCTATGGCTTCTTTTATTACTTCTATAGACTCCTCTTTGGCTTTATCGATAAAACCACAGGTATTAATAACTAAAAGATCATAGGGCCCTTCTTCTTGCAAGGAAACAGCCTCTCTGAATTCATACCCTAAACCGCAATATTTATTAGCTATGATTTCTGAATCGTAAGTATTTCGAAAACATCCCAAAGAAACTACAGAAAAATTCTTCTTCATCTTATCATTTCTCTACCGATATTCCCGAAGGTGTAATTTTGAGGCTCTTGATTGGTTTTGGCATCGAAGTTAAGGTGGGAACGGTTTTTCCATTTACTTCTAAGCTAACTGCTGAACCGTCGTTTATTTTAAGCTCTATTTCTTTATCTCCTTCCCAGGTTTCAACAGCTCCTTTTTTTAATACTCCTTCGAAAAGAATCTCCCCGTCCACTCTTGTTCTGATAAAACACTTCTTTTTAACTGTCAGCCTTACCGATAAATCATCTGCCGGGGTAACACTTAGCGGCTGTTTTTGGCCAACAGGAGATTCAACAACAGTTTTAGGACGTTGTTTGAAAATGTTTGAAATTTTACCAACTATAAATTTTCCGACATTAAAAATAATAATAATTGCTATTATAACTAAAACTGCTAATAAAATTTTTCTTTTTACCTCAGGCGATATTTTCTTTATCAATTTAACTAGCTTATCAAAAACACTTTTTTTAGGTGCTGTTTCTTGCTGGGATTTTGGTTTTTCTCTTTTTGGTTGTTTTTTAACCGGCCCGATTTCAGACAAAGCATCTCCGATATCTATCCCTAAAAAAT
>CAZGLF010000004.1:0-31579 GCA_964526615.1 uncultured Planctomycetia bacterium | reverse complement strand
CGTTCACTCTGAGCCAGGATCAAACCCTCCAAAGGCTTTGAGTTCTTTTTCATAGAGCAAAAGGGGATAAAAAAAGCATCCTTTAGGATGCTCACCCCTAAGTTTGATTATTGTCTTATTTGTTTTTCAAAAGGAAAGAATCTGTTTCCCCATTCCGATTTTTCCTATGGTTTATGCTGTATAATTTAAACATTTTTATTTATTCTTGTCAAGCTTTTTTTAAAAAAAATATATATCATATAGAATTCGCTTAAACAAGATGATTTTTGATATAATCGGATATACCGGCCTCAAGGCTATATTCGGTCTTAGTGTCCAATTTTTCCTGCAATAAACTAGTATCAGCTTGAGTAAAATCCTGATATTTATCCTTATATGGATTATCAAAATAATCAGGTTTTAATTTTTTACCAAGAGTATCATTTAAAGCTGCAATAATATCGTTAAATGTCCGGGGTTGACCGGTACCAAGATTAAAGATGCCGCTCTTGGCAGATTCAAGGGCTTCAATCGTAACCCTAGCAACATCTTTAACGTAAATAAAATCTCTTTTTTGCTCTCCATATTTAAATATTCGCGGCCTCTTTCCTTCTTTCATTTGTAAATAAAGTTGGTATATCATGCTGGCTGAGGCACCTTTATGGTATTCATTGGGACCATAAACATTAAAATAACGCAGGCCAACAATTGAAGGTAATTTCTTTTCCTTAATAATTTTATTAGTTAAGCAATCACAAAGATACTTCGAGTAAGCATAAGTATTATGTGGTACCGGCTTTTGATTCTCACTCATAACAGTTAGAGCCGAACCATAGACCCCGGCACTGGAAGCATAAACTAACTTTATATTTTTATCAATGCAAAAATTTAAAATATTTTTAAACCCATTAAAGTTGACCATCATCATCTTTCGGTCATCTTCTAAAGTGGTATCGGTAATAGCGGCTTCATGTATTACGCCATCTATCCTGGGCAATTTATCAAAAACAGCATCATCGCAAATATCGCCGCAGATAATATCGCCTTTAATATCTAATAAATTTTTATAACTGGCCTGTGAGAAATCATCCAAAACAATGGTTTCAATACCTTTATCTTCTAATATCTTAACAATATTAGAACCGATAAAACCTGCACCGCCGGTTATTAAGATTCGCATTTTCTCTGACAATTTTTCTCTAACTCCTCTATCCGTTGTTCTAATCTGTGTAAAACTTCAATTACCGGATCCGGTAGTTTATTATGATCTAATTCTATTCCGCTAATTTTTTTACGTCCTACTGCCGGCAAGATTATCCGTCCCGGAACACCAACCACTGTAGCGTTCTCCGGCACATCTTTTATAACTACCGAACCAGCACCAATTCGTGCCCCTTTAGATACCTTTATTGGGCCTAGGAGGGTAGCATTGGTACCAATAACAACCCTGTCTCCAACGGTTGGGTGGCGCTTAGCTTTCTCTTGAGAAACTCCTCCCAGTACCACTCCTTTATAAATTAAAACATCGTTGCCGATCTTAGTAGTTTCACCGATAACAATGCCCATACCATGGTCAATAAAAAGACGCCTTCCAATAGTTGCCCCGGGATGGATTTCTATTCCGGTTAAAAAACGATTTAAATGAGATAATACCCTGGCAAGAGTCTTTAAGCCTTTACCCCAAAACCAATGAGAAATTCTATGCATCCAGATAGCATGCAACCCCGGATAGCATAATAATACTTCAACAACTCCTCTGGCCGCAGGGTCTTCTCGAAAAACCGTCTTAATATCTTCACCTAGAGTCCTAAAAAAATTCATTTCAACCCCTGTTTAAAGATAAGCTCTTTAGCCAAGATTGGGCTTTCGGCCTTTATGCTTTTTCTTTCGTCTTCTCCAAGCTATTTTTCTTTTCTTTCTTTTTGGCATAACTTATCTACAATAATCTAAATTTAGGAAAATGTCAAATATTTTCTCTTAGCTTTTAAAATTTTCCTTTAAAAACCATTTTAATTTCTTAAAAGCCTTGGCTCGATGGCTTATTTTATTCTTTTCTTTCGAAGGAAGCTGAGCTACTGTTTTTTTATATTTAGGCAAATAAAATACCGGGTCATAGCCGAATCCTTCACTGCCGGCCTCCCGGCAGCTAATCCTGCCGAAAAGTTTGCCCTCGAAAACCTTAATAGCTTTACCGTTTTTTGCTAAAACTAAACAACAACAAAAATTAGCCCCTCTTTCCTTAGAAGGAATTCCCTCTAATTGTTTAAGTAGTTTTTGATTGTTATTTTTTGAATTTCCGCTTGGGCCGCTATATCGTTTAGAAAATATTCCTGGTGCTCCATTTAAATAATCGGCCTCTAAACCCGAATCTTCTCCTAAAACATAATCATTTTTATATTTTTCTGACACCGGGATAGCTTTCTTTGCCGCATTTTCACAAAAGGTCTCTCCATTTTCAATGATCCGGAACTTTTTCTTTAAATTTTCTAATGAAACTATTTTAACATCTAAGCCCTTTAAGATGCTTTTTATCTCTTTAAGTTTTGATTTATTTTTACTTGCAACAATAATTCTCATAGTAAAATCTAAAAATCCAGATTGATCGGAATATCTTTTAAAACCTCTTTTTGTTTCGCGATTATTTCATCGATACCTTTTTTAGCTAAATCCAGGAAAGAATCCATATCTTTTTTTGAAAAAGATCCCTTTTCAGCAGTTCCTTGAACCTCGACAAATTCTCCACAAGACTTCATTACTACATTCATATCCACTTCGGCATCGGAATCCTCACGAAAATTTAAATCCAAAATCGGTTTGCCTTTATACAAGCCTACACTTATTGCTGCAACAAAATCAGTTAATGGTATCTCTTTGATAGTATCTTTTTTATAAAGATTGTTTAAACAATCCGCCAATGCTATGTAACTGCCGATGATCGAAGCTGTGCGGGTGCCCCCATCAGCCTGTATAACATCACAATCTAAAAGAATAGTTTTCTCCCCCAACCTATTGGTATTAATTATGCTTCTTAAAGATCTTCCGATTAAACGCTGTATTTCCATTATCCTGCCGGAAATTTTATCTCGAGGAATTCGGATTTGAGCACAACGCGGAAGCATCCGATATTGAGCACTAACCCAACCTTTACCGCTGTTTCTTAAGAAAAACGGAACACCATTATCAAAGGTAGCGGTACAAATAACTTTAGTATCGCCCATTTCAACTAAACATGAACCGTCAGCATACTTAATAAATCCTCGGTTAAACTTGATTTTCCGCAATTGGTCAAATTCTCTTTTATCAATTCTGCCCATTCCACTCCTCCTTATAGTAATAATAAACTTTTTTTAATTGCCGCATATACGGGGAATGACGGCCATTACCTTGCGAACAAATACCCAGCCATTCATCGTTAAACCACCCATCTTTAGCCGGACCCCGCCAGGCACCTTTTTTTGTATCTTGCCTTTTGGCTGATCCGCACAGCCACCAACTATCCAGCCAAGTATAGGCTACTGCTCCAATACAGTTGCCGCCAAATTTAAAAGAGTTGCGTTTGATATCACGCCAAGCTCCCCGATGATAATCCACCTGTGCTTCTTGATCTTGGCGTCTTTTGCGCTGGTCATAAGAATCCACTCCGTACTCGCTAATCAAAACCGGTTTATCAAAGTAAAATTTTACTGTTCGAAATAAAGACCCGAACCCATATGGCCCGGAATAACTATTAAAGGCGATATAATCAATATTTGATGCATAATCTCGATAATATGGCAGCATCTTATAAGTTGAATTACAAACTCCTACCGGGTGTTTTGGATCTAAGGAATGAATAAGTTTAGTTGCTTGAGCAACTACCTGGGCAAACTCTTTAGGGCAAGAAGTAGCATTGGTATTTTTATAGGTTGAGTTTTGGTAACTGCCTCCGGAATCATTTTCATTACCTAAAAGCCACATCAGCAAATAAGGTTCATCTTTATGCTCAAGGACTGTCTGCTTAACATCTTCTAACATATTATCGATATGGGTTCGATTAGTATAATCGGTTCCGCTTCTCCAGTCAGCCCCTGAACCCCAGCAGTAAGCCCCTAATAAATTTCCCATAATAACTCTTATTCCAAACCTCTCATACAAATCACGTAAAAGCTCTTTTTTAATATTGGTTGGATGATAAATCCTGATAGTATTTACACCCATGTGCTTCATGAGTTGAAAATCACCAACGTCGGTTTCTTTCTTGTCTCTTCTATTATTGTAATTTATATCCACCCAAGACTCATAAGCGGTATCATTAATTGAATTGTTATTATAATCATAATTCATCCACTGGTTAGAGGCATTGAACTTGTTTCCAACCTTAACCGGTTCATAAGTCATACCTTTAATCATATAAGGCTTCCCATCAACATAAAGGACCCAGCCTCCTTGAGTATTTTGTTTTAATTGAACTTCACTTGATGAGGATATTTTATCTAATAAAAAATAATCTTGGGCGAGGCAGGTAAAAGGCAAGAGAAAGAAAAAAATATAACTGACAATAAATTTCATTGCTTTAAATTAATCCGCTTTAATCGATTTTTCAAATATCTTTATATATATCATTACCCAAGCTGTCGACTCCAGCAATTAAAGGGAAATCTTTAACCTTTAATTTATAAATTGCTTCCGGGCCCAAACCGGCAAAAGCAACCATTTCTTTAGCAACAACTTTCTCGGCCAATAACGCTCCGCAGCCCGAAGGAGCAAGAAAATAAATTGCATTATATTTTTTTATCAAATCTTTTACCTTTTCCGAACGCCGGCCCTTTCCAATAAAACCGGACAATCCTTTTTTAAGTAATTTTTCACTAAACTCATCCATTCGCGAACTGGTTGTCGGTCCACAAGAACCAATCACCATACCTTCGGGTGTCTGTGTCGGGCCAGAATAATAAATTATTTTTCCTTCTAAGTCAAAGGGTAATTTCCTATTCCCATCTATCAACCCAACTAATCTTTTATGAGCCTGATCTCTGGCAGTATAAATAGTTCCCGAAAGCAAAACTTCATCGCCAACTCTTAACTGCTTAATAATTTTTCTATCTATCGGTGTAGTTAATA
Organism: uncultured Planctomycetia bacterium; assembly: GCA_964526615.1. GTDB lineage: Bacteria > Omnitrophota > Gorgyraeia > Duberdicusellales > 4484-171 > CAZGLF01. The sequence continues at coordinate 26,500 of CAZGLF010000004.1, read as the reverse complement.
TGGTCATATCTTGTTTAATTTTAAAGTCGCGCTGCGTAAAGCATGACAACTAATATTTATCCCGACCGGCAAGCCGGCAATATGGGTGGGTGATTTTTTAATTTTTACTGCTAAACAAGTATTGCTTCCTCCAAAACCCATAGCTCCGATCTTTAAAGAATTTATTTTTTTTAAGATTTTTTTCTCCAATGATGCCAAGTATTTATCAGGATTGGTTTTATCAACCCTTTCAATCAAGGCTTTTTTCGCCAATAAAAGAGAACTGTCTGAGGTTCCGCCAATCCCAATGCCAATTACAAAAGGCGGACAAGCTTCAGGCCCAGCCTCCTTAACTGCCCTAACAATAAAGTTCTCTATCTGGCTAAATTCAGCAGTAGGATTAAACATTTTTAATTGCGATTTATTTTCGCTCCCAAAACCTTTTGGAAAAATAGTTATTTTTAGCCCTTTAATGCGGGATGAAAAATCAAAATGACATATGGCCCCCGAAAAAGAAGGCTCTCCTCGCTCTAAAGGATCAACTAACCAAGGGCGTAAATAATTTTTCCGATAAGCCTCTCCTACACTTTCTTTAATTGTTTTTACTAAAATGCTATTGACCTTAACCTCTCTGCCGGCCTCAATAAATATCACCGGCAATCCGGTATCCTGGCAAATTGCTAATTTTTTATTTTGGGCAATTCCGGCATTATCTAATATTTGCTTTAAAGCTTTTTTAGCTTGCGATTTTTTTTCTTTAAGATAAGCATTTTTGATAAGCTTTTGAAGGTCAGGCCTTAAATTGAAACTGGCCTCATTAACTAACTCTTCAATTTTTTCTTTTAAGAACTTTTTATTCATTTTACACCAATTACCTTGTGGAGTTGCCCCAACATCCCTACATTTAACCCGGCTCCTTGGCAAATATCCGAAAAATTAATCAATTTACCTCCAACAATATCTTTTTTAGAATACTCGGGTTGCAAGATAAAAGGCGTATCTGGCTTTAAGGTTTTTATTAATTCTATTGCGCGATATATATCTTGAACTTCGGTAGCCTCGGTTATAACTGCTTTAACAAAAACCTCTTTCTCTTTAGCAATTTTAAAAAATCTCTCATGCTGGCTCCAGCAATCTTTATCTTTGGTAGATGAAGGGAGTTTAAAATCCATTGAAATCAAATCAACCCAATCAATGACCTCTGATAGGTTTTCATACAAGGTACCGTTAGTCTCAAGATAGATGACTTTTTTTCTTTTCTTTAACGGCTTTAAAATCCCTTTTAAAAAATTCACCTGGAGCAAAGGCTCCCCTCCGGTTAAAGAGACGGTTTTACAATCTCCTAAAGAATCAACCTCAACTAATACCTCTTCTTCGGTTTTTTCCTGATAGGTTGTTAGTTTGGTGTCGCAAAACTCACACTTTAAATTGCACCCAAAAAAACGGATAAAAATCTGCTCCTGGCCCTGATAGGGCCCTTCCCCTTGAATGCTTTTAAAAATTTCAGCTATTTTTGCCTCTCTAACACTCATAAACCTTACATACCTAAGTCAGAACCGGAAATCGCAGGGGCATCAAGGGCTTCCTGCGGTATAGTTATTGAAACCGGCTCATTAAAATCATAATATCTAACGGTGTTTTCTACTAATACTGATTCACCCGGCCCGGCCGTACGGCGATTTTGACTATTAACTTTCAACACAAAAAAATTATCTTTAGATATCCACTGCACAGATTCAGAATCCTGAACATAGGTATCTAAATAATTATCTAAAAGTTGTTTATTGCTTTTTATTTGTTTGGCAACCTCTTCGGAAACAAATCTATCTAAAAACTTAACCATAAACTCTTTGGCTTTTTCTTTATCGACTATAGTACTTGAGATAACATAACAAGGCTGGCCGCCGACTTTCTCCTCAGGTAAAAGTTTAATTTCAAAACCGGCTTCTTTGTAGTCCTCAGGAAAAAAAGAAAATAGTTGCTCTTTATCAAGCATCCCGCTGAAAAAATCTAATTCTTTTCCGAATTTAAACCAGGTATCCATGGTTCCGTTAAACATATAGGTGACACCATCCTTAAGATACATTGCGTTAATTATTTTATCGCCATCTTTTTCTACCACATAAAAACTCTTTTTGTCGTAATCGATTGCCCCTTCATTTTTAGTTGTACTTACATTCCCGGTTACACTCTCTCCTTCGATTTTAACCCGGTCAAGTCCCATTGCAGCTTCTTTAGCCTTAGCTAATACTTCTTTTACGGTTAACCCCTTTTCTTTTGGTTGGCCTTGTGCAAACACCAAACCCAAGCCAAAACTTAAAACAATACCAATTGCAACCAATCTTTTTAATCTCATTTTTCCTCCTGTTTTTTTAAAAGCGGATCGAGGATTCCCACTTGCCTGAACCCCTCAATCCTAAACCGGCAACTATCACATTTTAAACAAGGATTCTTATCCCCCTTATAACAAGACCAGGTTAGCTCAAAAGGCACTCCCAGTTTTAAACCTAATCTTACTATCTGAACCTTATCTTTACTCAATAACGGAGCAGATATTGTTATTTTCTTTCCAGATAATCCCCTATTGGCACTTTCTTGAAAAGCCTTTAAAAATTCCGGGCGGCAATCAGGATATCCAGAATAATCATTAATATGTGCTCCGATAAAAACCTTTGATGCTGTGATGCTTTCGGCTAAAGAAAATCCATAACTTAAAAATATAATATTTCTGCCCGGAACATAGGTTGAAGGTATATTTTTATCTTTTAAATTCCTTTGGTAAGGAACTTTGGCCTTTTTATCGGTAAGAGAAGATTTACTCCAGGCTAATTTAATCTTCACCACATCATAATCGATTTGATTTAACTTTGCGATTTTAAGAGCTGCTTCTACTTCTTTCTTATGCCTTTGACGGTAGTCAAAAATTAAGGCATGAACTTTATAACCTTTGCTCTTTGCAAAATATAAAGTAGTAGTTGAATCAAGCCCTCCTGATAGTAATACAACTGCTTTTTTCATTTAAATTGATTTACTCTGAATAACTGGCACATGAATTATCAGTCTCCCAAACCTTTACTTGAGCTAATTGACGATCTTTATTATTAATTTTTTCCTTTAGTTGATTAAAAATATAATAAGCAATATTCTCTGAACTAGGGTTATTTTCTTTAAAATAATCTATATCGTTTAAATTTTTATGATCAAGCTTCGAGAGAACTTCATTAGTTATTTTTTTTAAATCACCAAAATCAATCACCATGCCGCTAGTTGGCACCTTGAGAGCCTTAACCGAAACCACTATCTTCCAATTATGGCCGTGAAGCGATTCACATTTTCCCTGATAACCACGCAAATAGTGTGCGGAGCTAAAGTGGGTTTTAATCTCAATCTTATACATCTACCACCTTTGGTTTAGAAACTTTCCGCTTTAAAAATAACTTTGCCGCATTACTAAAACCTTGTGGCTCATCACTCACATAAAACTCCTTTTTGCTAACAATATTACTTGTATTAAGCAAATTATTTGTTTCTAAGATTTTTTTTGTATATGAAGCCACTTCTTTGGCTGAATCAACTATATTCACACCTTTTAAATATTTGCCTATAGCTGCCTTAAGCAAAGGGTAGTGTGTGCAACCTAATATTATTGTATCAATTGACTCCTTCTTGAATTCTTTCAAATACATATCTATCACTTCGTGAGTAATCTTTCCATTAAGAATCCCCTCTTCGGCCAAAGAAACAAATAAAGGGCAACTGCGGGAAAACACCTTTACAAGTTTATTTTTTTTAAAAATAAGTTTTTGGTAACTACCGCTTGCTATAGTTGATTTAGTTGCGATTATGCCGATACGTTTATTTTTCGAAACTGCCAATGCCTTATTTACCCCGGATTCAATAACACCAATGATCGGTATATTAAAAACTCTTTGCAAGTAGCTTAAGCTTAAAGCCGAAGAAGTATTGCAAGCTATGACTATTGCTTTTACCTTCTTCTTCAACAAAAAAAGCACGCTTTGAGTAGTAAATTTAATAATTGTTGCCTTAGATTTACTTCCATAAGGCACCCTGGCGGTATCTCCAAAATATATTATATTTTCCTGGGGTAAAAGCTTTTCTATTTCTTTAAAAACCGTTAAGCCTCCGATACCCGAATCAAAAATCCCAATTGGCCTTTTCTTAGACATAAATTAATTCTTCTTATCTTTGCGGCAAATTAACTATACCGGGCTTAGAATTATTGGTATATTGTTTTTTTAGAGCTGAAATAGCTGTGGCCATAGCCTCGGCAATCTGTTTCTGATAATAAGTTTTTCGTAAAATCTTTTCTTCCCGGTAATTACTTAAATACCCCATTTCAAATAAAATCGAAGGCACATAAGCATATCGTAAGACATAATATGCTGCTTTTTTAGGCGGTTTAATCTTAAAGCCTAAATCCCTAAAAGTAAAATAGACAATCTGAGAGGTCTCAACCGAAAGAGAGTAATTTTTGCTAATCAACATATCCCAAAGGATAGCTTTAGTATAGAAATTAACATTTTTACCTCTGAAATCTTCGGTCTTAGCTAAAGTTAAGGATCTTTCCTGACACCTTAACCTTGACGGAGTTAAATAATATATTTCCAGGCCGTCAACCCGGCTTGATTTATTGGCATTTGCATGGACACTTACAAATAAATCGGCATCATGCTTTCGGGCGGATTCCACCCTTTGGCGTAAAGTTAGAAAAACATCATTTGAACGGGTCAAAAATACCTTAAAACCTCTTTGCTCCAACTCCTGCTTTAGAAATTTAGAAACACGCAAATTTATATCTTTTTCCTGAAAACCACTTTTAGAGATTGCCCCGGGATCTTTACCTCCATGGCCTGGATCGATAACAACAGTATCTAAAGAGAAAACCGGCTTAAAAGAAGTTAGACGCTGCGAGGTAAACATCTCTTCCAATTGACGCGGTAGTAATATCTGCCCCTGGTAATAAAACGGTGTTCTTTTTAAATAAAAAATCGACCCTGATGAAATTCCGGCATACGAATTAAGCAAAAGGGTTATGCTGGCATCAGCAGAATAAATCTTAATAGTATCATCAATAGTATCGAATTGATATTGCAGGTTATGTTTTTTGCAAAAAGCCCCAAGGCTGATATATTCTTTTATCACAAGCCTTGGAGTCGAAATTTTTCGGGGAGCGCTTGCGCAGGAAACCGACGTAATAACTAAAAAAAAGATTAATATTCTCCTCATAAACCTAAAATCATCAATGCAATTTGAAAATATATAAAGACCCCGGCGACATCAACTATGGTCGTAATTAAAGGCCCGCTCATAAGGGCCGGGTCTAGTTTCAACCTTCTAAATATAATTGGTAAAGCCGCACCGATTATAGCCGAAAGCATAACTGTAATTCCCATGGCAACTCCAACCGAAACACTTAAAAGCCATTGATTTCCTTCTTGAACCAAAACCCTTAAGCCGCCTACTAAAGCTAAAATAATACCAATGGACAAACCAAGAAGCGATTCCCTAAAAACTACCTTAAAAAAATGCTTAGTGGTTATATCTCCGGTAGTTAAACCTCTAACTATCATCATAGCTGACTGCATGCCAGCATTTCCTCCGGTAGCTATCAATATCGGCAAAAAGAAAGTTAAAGCTACCCATTGCTGAATAACTGCTCCGTAACTTTTCATAACTATGCTTGATGCTGACTCTAAAATAACTAAAAGAATTAACCAAATACTCCTTTTCCAGAGGAGTTCAAAAAAACTAGCCTCCATGTAAGGCTTTTCAACCGGAACCACAGCAGCTATTCTTTCAAAGTCTTCATTGACCTCTTCTTCTAAAACATCGACTAAATCATCAAAGGTAACGATACCTAACAGCTTATCGTTATTATCGACTACCGGCAAAACTATTAAATCGTAACGTTTAAAAATATTTGCAGCATCTTCTTTATCGGTTAAAGCCGGTACTTTTATCACATCTTGATACATTATTTGGGAAATTTTAATCTGAGGGTCTGCTAATACCATTTTTTTTAGCGAAACAATACCGATTAACTTTTTATTGCTGGCTAAAACGTAAGAATGATATACAGTTTCTTTTTTGATCCCAACATTTCTAATATGCGCAAGAGCTTCCTCTACTGTCATTGTCTCATAAAGCTGCACAAAATCGGGAGTAATAAGCCTGCCTACTGAATCTATTGGGTAATTAAGTAAATTAATTGCTACTTCCCGCTTTTGTGGTGAGAGCAAATTAATAAATTTTTTAACTATCTCCGCCGGCATTTCCTCAAACAGTCCGGTTCGATCATCCGGTGACATCTCATTCAAAATGTCTTTGATCTCCTGGCTGCTTAAAGTCTCAAGCATAGCCTCTTCCTCTTCGGTAGATAAATACTCAAAGACATCAACCGCCTTATCATAAGGGACTAACCTAAAAACTAAAAGCCTGTAAGGGGGGTGAGAGACCTGAGCAATCAACTCTGATATATCTTCAGGGTGGTTAGGCAGTAAATTTTTGATCTCGGAATAATTTTTATCCTCAATCAGGGTCTCTACCCTATGCACCAGCTCTTTTGTTATTGCCTTTTCCATAATTGCTCCTTGAACACTAAACTATTAGGATTATAAGATTTATGTATAGAATTATACCACTGTGGCTATAAAAATCAAAACCAAAAGCTCAAATTCAAAATTCCTTATTTTTTTAATTAAAAATAAAAGAAAATCTTATCGAAGGGGTGCCCCCATTATTTTAAATATTGGGTAAGAAAAACTCAGTCTTTCGGGAACCTCTTTTAACCACGACAATACCTGAAGAATCAAGGTAATAATTCTTTTTATCGGCCTCATTATCGTAACCAATAGAGGTCTTCTTATCTATAGTGTTATAGCGGTCAACAATAACATTTTTAACCTTACAAGATCTACCGATATGAGTAAAATCCATAATAATTGAATTTTCTACCTCACATCCTTCTTCAATAAATACTGACCTGCCAATTATTGAATTTTCTATCTTTGAATCAAATATCTTAGTTCCCTCTGAAACTAAACAATTCTCGACCTGGCTCCCTACAATATAAGCCGGCGGACATTCATAATTAGGAGCATATATCGGCCAACTTCGATTATCCAAATCCAGCAAAGGATTTTTGTTTAAAAGGTCCATGTTCGCTTGCCAGTAAGCTGAAATTGTGCCGACATCCTTCCAATAGTACTTTGCCTCATAGCGCTTTAAGCCCGGTATTTTATTTTTTGAGAAATCATAAGCATATACACTATCTTTTTTCTGCACCAGGTTACCGATTATATCTTTTGCAAAATCAGTACCCCTGCCTTGCTCGGCATTCTCAGTCAAAATATCAATTAAACAATCGGTATCAAATATGTAATTACCCATCGACGCCAGAATAGTTTCGTTTTTTGAAAGCGAAGGTTTTTCTTTGAATTTTTTAACTTTAAAATTATCATCAGTTTCTAGAACTCCGAATTTATGGGCTTCTTTTGCTTGAGTTGGTATCGCTGCTATAGTTACCCTTGATTTCTTTCGTATGTGGTAATCTATCATTTCTTTAATATTCATTCGATATACGTGGTCTCCCCCAAGTATCACTACAAACCGCGGTTTAAAATCATATATCAAATTAATGTTATGATAAATTGAATCGGCGGTACCGCGATACCAGGCTCCGGCTTCTTGCCGCCGCATCTGCGGAGGAACCACTGTAATAAAATGCCGTGATAAAACTCCAAATTTTCTCCAGCTGGTTCTGATGTGTTCAATCAACGATTGCGACTTATACTGAACTAAAACATATATTGAATATATACCGGAATTAACCAAACTGCTTAAAGCAAAATCAATTATCCGGTATTTACCGCCAAAAGGAACCGAAGGCTTAGTCCTATCTAAAGTTAAAGGATAAAGCCTCTCCCCTCTTCCTCCAGCTAAAACAAAAGCTAAAATATTATCTTTTGAAGTTCTTATCATATATTCTCTTCCTTTATATCTCCGGCTTTAATCAAGGATAATTTCGTAACCCAAGGGCCAATTAACTCAAAAACAACAGTAGTGGCGACAGTAGCAGTTAATATCATATCCCCTACTACTCCGCCGATAGCTCCTTTGGCAATCAAAGCGCAAGCAAGTGCCACACCAGCCTGAGGGATTAAAGCCAAGCCCATATATTTTTTAATGCTTCCCGATGCCCCGATTAACTTAGCGCCTAAGTATGACCCTAATATTTTACCAAAAGTTCTGAAAAAGATATAGCCTAAAGTCACCATCCAAGTAGCACCTAAAACGCCAACCTTCAAACTTGCTCCGGCTAAAACAAAAAATATCAAATATAACGGGGTATCGATATCACGTAAAGAATCAAAAAACTCAAAACTTAATTTATTTATATTAGTTAACATCGCCCCTAGAAACATACAAGACAAAAGAACCGATACGTGAAAAAATATTGCCAACCCAATAGTTAAAAATAAAAACCCCAAGGTATATATCAACCTGTCTTTACGGGTATTTATAAACCCGGAAAGCTTGTTAAAAACAATTGCCACAGCCCAGCCCAAAAGAAATGAGCCTCCGATTTCAATCAAAGCTTTTAAGGAATCCCTTAAAATTCCTATCGCGCTGCTATTTCCCCCTAAGAATGATTTTGCCAAAGATAAGGAAAAACCGAAAATTATTAAAGCCCAGGCATCATCAATAGCAACAACTCCCAAGAGCGTGTCGGTAAATTCGCCTTTGCTTCGATATTCCTGCACTACGGTTACTACTGCTGCCGGCGCAGTTGCTGCAGCAATTGCCCCAAACATAAGTGCTATATAAATCGGCTGTTGAAAAAAAGTTACCAACATAAGGGTAACCAATAGCCAGGGGAGCAAACAAGCACTTATTGAAATACTTGCCACAGCCCTGCCTACCCGGCGTAAAGTGCTCAAAGAAAAGCTCTCGCCCAAGCTAAAAGCAATCATACCTAAAACAATATTTGAGAAAAAGTCTGTGTTCTCTAAAAAACTCTTAGATATTAAGTTGAATATATTAGGCGATAAAAGAATACCCAATACTACATAGGCAGTGATTGTCGGTATTTTTAATTTTTTAGCAAGACGGGAGGAAAAAAAACTTAGAATAAATACAATCGCTAAACTTAGAATCGCATTGTTTATCATTATCTAGTAAGCTATACAATCTGTTTTTGTTGAAACATGCGCCAGATAACATCAAAAACACCAACTATGCCTAATATTTTTCCGTTTTCATCAACTACTGGAAGGCGTTCTTTTTTACTTAAACGCATAGCCTTATAAGCTTCTTCTAAAGTATCGCTGCTTTTCACCGATACAAAATTAGAATCCATGATGTCATCTACAATTATCAAGTCTCCCATCGAAGGTACTGGCTCCAAATCGAATATATCCTCATCGATTTCCATAAAGGGAACATTTCTAAATAGCTTTGCCTGTTGAGGACGCAAAAGATCTAATAAATTTTCCGGATAGACTACTCCGATAAGGTTATCGTCGCCGTTAACTACCGGAATCAAAGGGGCACTATGAAATTCCTTAAAAAGATTCAATAGCCCTCTCAAAGGAAGTGAACGTTTAACTTTTATTATATCGGTTTTGGCTGCCTCTATTACTTTCATCTTTTACTTTCTAATAAAAATACCAAACTTATTGCTATTTCCAATTTTATTTTACTATAAATTTTTGAAATCACCTAACTTCTTTCGAATTTTTTAATTGTTGTGATAACATCGTTCTCGGTTTCAGCAGCGATTAATTCTTGACGAAAAGCCGAATTCATCAAAAGTTTTGATAGTTCTGCTAAAATTCGCAAATAAAGATTGAGTTCTCCTGGGTCAGCGCCCATAAGGAAAACTAAATTAACTTTTTCTCCATCTAAAGCTTTAAAATCAAAACCTTCTTTAGACTTTCCGAAACCGATGACAAACCCCTTAACTGCACCGGTTCTAGCATGCGGGATAGCTACATTATTTCCGATACCGGTAGAACCCAGCTCTTCTCTCTCTAAAACATCCTTTACAAACGCATCTTTATCGGGTATCTTGCCTCCCTTAGCCAGAACTTCGGCTATCTCTTTGATAGCACTTTCGTTGTCGTGTGATTTCAAATCCATTATGCAAAATTTTTCTTTTAGATAATCTGAAACAGTCATTTTAATACTCCTTTTGGTTTATCGATTTAATGGCTATCTACAGTATCAAGATACTTATGCATAGAGTTTAATATTCTCTACTAACCCATAGCAAAGCAACTTATCTCCCTTTTGTATAACATCTTTAGCGTGCGGGAAGGAAATCAATTTATCTTTCCTTTCAATAGATAAAATAAGTATATCTTTGTTACTGAAACCCGCCTTTTCTAAAGTTACTCCGTTTTCTTTACTCTTAGCAGTTATGGTAAGCTGGGCCAACCCATAACCTTTAGGTAAATGAAATATCTCCTCCAGGGTTTTTTGCCTAACTATCCCCTTAGCTACAATTCTTTTCTCAATAAACTTATTCAAAGCTTTAGAGAAACCACCCAAAGTAGTCATTTTATAAAGAATAAAAACAAAAGCAAGCAAAATAGCAGCTTTTTCTAAATCAGCTACAATATCTCCTTGTCCAAATGAAAGAAACAAACTAGCAATCACCGAAACTATACCAACTTTTCCCAAAACCATTAAAACCACAATGGTTTTTTTACGTATTTGTTCTTCGAAAATAGTTTCGGCTTCTTTGGTGGTAAACCCGGTACCGGTAAAAGCCGATATCGCCTGAAAACGTGCGGTAGACTCATCCATACCGGTTAGCTTCAAAATGACAGTGGCCACTCTTATAATAAAGAAAAATATAACTACTATTATTATGACCGGTAAAACTGCCGACATCAATCCCATAAATTACCTCAAATTATAAGCTAAATCCATTAAACTGGTTACTAAAAATTGCTTCAAAAATAAAATTATTAAAAAAGCCACTATCGGCGAAAAATCTAAACCTGTTCGATAGGTAATTGGCAGAATTTTTCTTATTGGGCTCAAAATAGGCTCGGTTGTTTTGTAAAGAAGCTGAACAATCATATTATTGGGATCTGGGTTAACCCAGCTAATTAAAGCTCTAATTAAAATCAGCCAATAGACAACAGTAAAGATAATATTCAAAATATAGGCTGAGGCTGCTAAGAAATTACTAAATACAAACATTTATTACTCAATAGGTTCTATTGGTATAGATTATATGTTAATAGGGAAATTTCGGCAATGATTTTTTTTGCCTTTCGATAACTCTTAATACCTTTAAGTAAAGCACATATTACATAATCTCCCTTAGGTGTCAAGACAATTCCGGCATCATGAACTATCCCCCTCTCCAATCCGGTTTTATGGGCCACAACTACTCCTTCGGGAAGATATCGCGGCAAGCGGTCATTAACTTTTTGCTCCTTTAAAAATTCTAAGGCGATTTTGGAATACTCCTTATTTATTAAGTTGCCGTTATATATTTTTTTAAGCAAATAAACGATGTCTCTGGAATTTATATAATTTTCGATACCCTTGCGGCGGGAAGAAAAATCCATCATCTTCCTCTTTAAGATAGTATTTTTAAGCCCAATTTCCTTAAACTGCTGGTTAATATAGTCAAAGCCTAATATATCAATAATTTTATTAGTAGCAGTATTATCGCTGATAGTAATCATAAGTTTTGCCAATTCCCTTAAAGTCGTCTCATGCGGCAATGACATTGCTTTAATTTTTCCGGAACCACCGGTAATATCTTTTCTTTTTATAATGACTTTTTGATCTAAATCAACCTTGCCTTCTTGATGTGCCTTAAAAAGAACTGCCAATATCGGCAACTTCACCAAGCTAGCTGCCGGAAAATCCTCTTCTGATTGAAGAGTTAAATGAAAAACCGGAAACCGCAAATCAGTAATTGCAAAAGAATAATCTATTTTCTTATTATCTAATTTCTCAGAAACCGCCTTTTTAAACTCATTTAAAAAAGTCTTTTTCTTATGTAAACTTACTATCTTGTGAGCCGAATAAAGCAAAAAGAAAAAGATCAGTAAGCTAAGGCTAATTTTTGTAAAAAGCTTTCGATTTCTCATTTTTCTATGATAAGCATTCTCTCCTTGGGTTCGGTCTTCCACCGATGTGAAGATACTATTATGGCAAAAAACAAAGTGAATATAAGCCAATCTCTACCTATTAATACTATCGATAGTATCGGATAACCGCCATAAGGTGTTAAAAATTCTTCCTTCAAAGAAGATGAAAGAATTAATAGTAATACTATCGGTACTAAGAATTTAATGCAAAGGCTCCACCATCCCTTAACATTCCAACTACTATAATGATTAATATGTTGGCGTAACTTGTTAGCTTTATAGATCCAGCCTAGAATAATACACTCAAATATAGCGGCTATAACTAATCCATATTGGGTCAAGTAATGGTCAACTATATCTAACCAGAAAATTCCGCCTTGAGTGGCAAATATGATACTTCCGATAAATCCGGCTATACAAATCACCGAAACTACGGTCTTTCGCGGATAGTGGAATTTATCGACCACCCCGCTAGTAAAGGCTTCGATTATCGATATTGCTGAGGATAACCCGGCAATGACTAAACTACCAAAAAATAATATTCCAAAAAATCTTGAAAAAGCCGGCAGAAGGCTTATTGCTTTTGGAAAAACTATAAAAGCTAATCCAATCGATTCAGTAACAACTTCATTTATCGGCTGATTTGTTGCTTGAGCCATATAACCCAAGATTGCAAAAACACCAAAACCGGCAAAAAGCGAAAACAAACAATTAAATCCGCTAATAATTAAAGAATCTCTCACAATCTCGCTTTTTTTAGGAAGATAAGAAGCATAGGCAATCATGATTCCAAAACCCAAACTTAAAGTAAAAAATATCTGGCTGAAAGCGTCCATCCAAACACCGACATCTTTTAGACGGCTGAAATCAGGTTTTAGATAGGTAGAGATTCCTTCTTTGGCGCCCGGTAAGCTTAAACCCCAAAAAACTATAACTGCGGTTAAAACAAACAATAGCGGCATGAATATTTTATTAGCCCGCTCAAGGCCTTTTTGTATTCCTGAGAAAACAATTAACCAACTCAAAAGCCAAACACCGCCTAGGGAAAACAATATTGGCGTTCTTATCTGGCCAATTTCAAAGGGCGAGGCAGTACGCATCAGAAATGAATTAGTAAAAAAATTATCCGGGCTCTGCCCCCAGGAAAGGTCAAAAGAAAAGAAAAAGAAATTAAGGCACCAGCTGATTATAACCGAATAGTAAAGCACTATTCCAAACATTACAAAGATAACCTGCCACCACCCGAGCCACTCCCACTTTTTAGAAATACTAGCAAAACTTGCCGGAGCAGAACCCCGCATCTTGTGACCGAGGCCAATCTCTAAAATCATTAAAGGAACCCCTACTGCCACAAGAGCAATTAAATAAGGAATAAGGAAAGCTCCTCCGCCATTTTTATAACAAAGATAAGAAAAGCGCCAGATGTTACCTAAACCAATTGCCGAACCCACAGCGGCTAAAACAAACCCGATATGGGTCTTCCACTGTGGCCGGTGATGCGCCATCATGGTATTTTTCATCTATAAAACCTCCCTTTATATTTGAGAAATTATATCAAAAATAAAGTCAATGTAAATAGGGCTAACCCTTAAGTTTTTAATAAAACCCGGGCTATCTGTTGGTATTGCTCTAAAGATAAGTTATCCGGTCTTAATTTCGAATCAACACCTGCTTCTAATAATAGGCTTTGAGCATCTAGATGAGGGTATTGGTTTTTTATAATATTGATTATTTTTTTTCGGCGCTGGTTAAAACTTTTCCGGATAATTTCAAATAATACACCTTTAGATTCGCTGCCCTCTTTAGCTTTATCAGGGTAAAAATCAATCTCAATAAAAACCGAATCAACTTTCGGTTGAGGCCAAAAAGCTTTAGCCTCAATGTCGAATCTCTTAACTATCTTAGCATGATATTGCAAATAACAACTTATAAAACTATATTCTTTACTTGCCTTTTTAGCTGTTAATTTTTGTCCGAATTCTTTCTGCACGGTAAGGTAAGCTTTATCTATATATCTAAAATTTTTTACTAAAACCTTTATTAAAGAAGTACTTATTTGATATGGGATATTGCCAAATACTATTATCTTTTTTTTAAATCTTGAAAAATCAAATTTTAAAATATCTTGATTAATAACTTCAATATTTTTGTTATCGAAAAATTTAGTTTTTAAATTCTGATATAATTTACTGTCTAATTCAACACAGATAAGTTTTTTTGTTTTATTAGCAACTAATTCGCTAATATGCCCTTGGCCCGGGCCGATTTCTAAAATTACTTTGGAGGTCGGCTTGATTAAAGAAATTAATTTTTCGATATAGATTTTATCTCTTAAAAATACTTGTCCAAGGGAATGTTTTGGCTTCATAGAGTCAACTTTAAATTAAGCTTTATTGCCTCAAGCATTGAAGAGTAAAAGAGAGGTTTTTTAGCCCTGATTATATCAGAAGCTACTCCATGTGCCGGGGAAGTCCTTATAATTGGCAAACCCAAAGTTAAATTTACCCCGCTTTTTAGAGAAAGTAACTTAAAAGGTATCATTGCCTGATCATGATAAAGACATATTATGCAATCATATTTTTTTAATTTTTCTTTGATAAAAATGGTGTCACTGGGGTAAGGCCCTGCTGCCGGGACTAAAGACTTCTTTATAGCCTCAGCTATTATCTGCTCTTCCTTGTCAAAAAAAGTATCCACCCCGGCATGAGGATTTAAAGAGGCAAATACTATTTTAGGGTTTTTTATTTTAAATTTATTTTTCAAACTCTCATAAACTAACTCTAAAGTTGCAGCTATCTCTTTCTCTCTTAAAGATTTTGAAACCTCTCTCAAGGGTATATGACGAGTTAAGAGTACAGTGGCTATCTGCTTTGAGTGCATCATCATTACAATATTATCAGACTTAAAATAGCTAGCTAAGTACTCGGTGTGTCCGCTAAAGTTTTTAATGTTATATTGTATGGCTTCTTTTGAAACCGGGGCAGTAATTAATCTTTTTATATTTAATTCTTTAATTAATTCTAAAGCCTTATCGATATAAGACAGGCTGGCTTTACCCGATAGTTTAGAAATAAATCCGGGTTTGACTTTGTCAATATCTTTAGTCTTAAGATCGACTAAATTTATTTTCTTCTTTAATTTTGAATAAAGAAAGTAATCTCGAAGAATTTTTTCATCTCCCACTAAATAAACATCCACTCCCTTTAGGGAAATTTCATCTAAGGCTTTTAAACTTACATAAGGACCGCAGCCTGCCGGATCACCGGTTGTTATCACAAGGCCTTCATTTTTCATCGTATATTTTTACTACTGCTTTGCTTTTTAATTCATCTACCCACTCATTAAAACGCTTGTTGAACTTCTCCTGCCAAAGTTGAGCATATATTTGCTCCTGCACCTCATCTAATAAAAGCTGACGCGGTTGAATAATATCTTCTAGATAAACCAAATAATATAATCCACCGATTTTTTTTATTTTATGTCCCCCTTTTTCCAGATCACTTAAAATATGTAAAATATCTTTCTTGAGCTCTTCTTGATTTGATTCTAATTTAACTAAAGCCTCACCATACTCACTTTCGGCAACAAAAATCCCTTTCTCGTTAATAAAGCTCGATATCTCCCTTATATATCCAGCATTTTTACTGTTTACAATATAAAAGATATATTTCAAAGGTGAGTAGAATTTTTCTTTATTACTTAGGTAGTATTGGTTAACCTCAGCCGGTGAAATGCTGACATAAGACTTCACATACTTATCTATGATCTCACGCATTAAATACTGTTCTTTTATCTTGTCTTTAAGCAAGGTGATATTTAGATCTTTTTGCAGAAGATAATATTCGAATTCTTCTCGGGAAGGGTAGCTGGCAATAAATTGTTCTAATTTGCTATTGATCCAGGATTGAGGCACCTCAATTTTTTCCTCTTTAGCTTGATCTAAAATCAATTTATCTTCTATCAACCCTTCTAAAGCTTCTTTGCGAAATTTCTCATTACTGCAATCTAGGTCTTCTTCCTCTTGTGAAAGCCTCAAACCAAGAACTTTGCAATAATCCTCTAGGTCTTTTGAAGTAATAGCCTGATTGTTTACTTTAGCGATTATCTTAGTAATCTCCTCAGCCTGGACTAAAAATCCTAAAGTTAAACAAGCAATCAAAGTAAGTATAAATAATCTCATATCATCCTCCGTAGGTTTAAAATATTTTTATGCTTCTTTTTCTAACTTGAATGCATCTTTTAAGTATTCTATCTCTTTTTTAAGAAGCCGGCAATATAAATCAAAGCCGATCATCCAAATAAAACCATGTTGTTGCCGTCCTAAAATATTTCCGGCGCCTCTTAATTCCAAATCACTCATCGCTACCTCAAACCCCGCTCCCAGATGCGAGAATTCTTCTATCATCTCCAGTCTCCTTAATGCATCGCTTGACACCGAGTTCCGGGAAGGAATAACCAAATAGGCAAAAGCCTGCTTATTAAACCTTCCTACCCTGCCTCTTAACTGATGAAGGTCTGCCAACCCAAAACGATGAGCATCGTTAATTATAATTGTATTTGCACCCGGGATATCAATTCCCGATTCAACAATAGCGGTTGAGAATAAACAATCTATCTGGTGATTTATGAACTTCATCATAACATCTTCCATTTCATGGGCCGACAGCCTTCCGTGTACCACTGCAATCCTGATATCTGAGGGAAGCAGTTTTTTTAAAGGCTTCACTATTTTTGATATGGATTGGATACGGTTATGAATAAAAAAAACCTGCCCCCCTCGGCGGACTTCTTTTACAATAACATCTTTTAGAAAGTTATTATTATGATTAACTACCTTGGTTTTAATAGCTAAACGGGCTTTCGGCGGTGTTTTGATTAGAGATATTGCTTTTATTCCAATTAAGCCCATATATAAAGTACGGGGTATCGGAGTAGCAGTTAAAGTAATAACATCTACTGCAGCCCTTATTTTTTTTACCTTATCTTTATGGACCACTCCAAATTTATGTTCTTCATCGATTATCAAAAGGCCTAAATCTTTAAATGATATATCTTCAGATAATAAGCGGTGAGTTCCCACAATAATATCAATTTTTCCTTGTTTCAATTTATCGGCAATATCTTTTTGCTCCCTTGAGGTGCGAAACCGTGACAACATCTCAACAAAAAAAGGAAAATCCTTTAGCCTTTTAACTAAATTGGTATAATGCTGGTAAGCTAAGATAGTAGTCGGCACCAAAAAAGCTACTTGTTTATTATTCTCAACGGCCTTAAATGCTGCACGCAGAGCAACTTCAGTCTTTCCGTACCCGACATCTCCGCAAATAATCCTATCCATACAACGAACAGTTTCCATATCGGTTTTTACTTCATTGGTGGTTTTTATCTGATCTTCGGTCTCAGTGTAGGGAAAATTGGCTTCAAATTTCTTCTGCCACTCGTCGTCACTGGGATATTTAAAACCGCCGATTATCTCTCTCTGAGCCTGTAGGCGTAAAACACCGATTGCAAAAGCTTTTATTCCCTGTTGCACCTTTTCTTTGATCTTAGCCCATTCTTTTGAACCTAAGCGGGAAAGCTTAGGCCTTTTAAGCGAAAAATTGGTATATTTTTGAATCAGGTGAGCATCTTCTTTAGATACATAAAGCTTGTCTTTGTTTGCATATTCAATATCATAGTAATAATCAAATTTTTCTTTACCCTTTAACTTTTTCATCCCGCAGAACTTTCCGATACCATAGCGGGTATGAACGACGTAATCGCCCTTTTTAATCCGCAAAGTTGCCTCAAGCGGTAAATCCTCGGATTTATAATGCCGGGCCTTTTTTTTAGAATAAGGAATTATTATTAACAGGTCATAATCAAGTATTCTTTTTTTGAGAGTTTTATCGAAACTGTAGATCTTTTTAACAACTTCAAATTCCCACTGGAGTCTTAAAGGATGGTCGAAATTAACTGGAAATATTTCTAAGGTATCTCCGTGGACAGAGAAATCCCCTTCTTCATGGGCTTGATCAACATTGCTATACCCCAGAGAAATTAATTTTTCTCTTACTTTCTCCAGCGGTATTTCTTTGTGGGTGTAAATTTTGAAAGTATCAAACACGGGATCTTCTAAAAAGAAGTACTAAAGGAGAAGCGATATATATCGAAGAGTATGTTCCGGCTAAAACTCCCACCAAGAGGGTAAAGGAAAACCCTTCCAAAGCTTCTCCGCCTAAGGCAAAAATTGAAATCACCACCATTAACGTGGTTAATGATGTAATTATGGTTCTTGATAAAGTGCCGTTAATGGCAGTATTGACCACTTCTTTTAAAGATGCTTTTCTCATCTTTGGAGAAATCTCTCTTATCCGGTCATAAATAACAATAGTATCGTTTATCGAATAACCAGCTATGGTAAGCAAAGCTGTTATGGTTAAAAGATTTACCTCATAACCTGCTAAAGCTAGAATTCCTAAACTTATCGCCACATCATGTAAAAGCGCGATAACTGCGGCAAAAGCAAAATCAAAGTGTTTAAACCGGAATGCCACATAAGCCAGCATGCCAAGTAGTGAAAGCATAATTGCCAAAAAGGCCTTATTTCTTAAAATTTTACCTACAGCCGGGCCAACGGTGGTAACCCGAAGCTCTTCAACCGCGGTAAAATTATCGCGTAAAGCTTTATCGATTTGGGAGGCTATGTCTTCTTGACTTCTTATAATGACGCCGCCTTCAATATCTTTAAATTCCTGGATAACTACACCATCAAACCCCTCTGCCCTTAAGGTGGTTCGCAGACTCTCAATGCCAGTCGGCGGGCTTATCTTATATTCTAATAATTGTCCTCCTTTAAAATCAATACCATAGATATCTTCTTTTTTTGAATAAAAATTAAACATACCAACTACTATGACCACAACTGAAAGAATAAGGCAAAACCACCTAAGCTTTACAAAGTTAATCTTAGGCGCCGATACAAGTGAAAGCATCGAGAACTTTTTTAACCTTAAATTCAGTAAAAAAGAAAATATTGTCCTACCGATAAAAACTGAAGTAAAAATACTGGCAATAATACCAAAAGAAAGTGTGGTAGCAAATCCTTTTATCGGCCCGGTTCCATAGATAAAAAGAAATAAAGCCGCGATCAAAGTCGTAATATTGGCATCGAAGATAGTTCTTTTGGCGCGATTAAAACCATTTTTAACTGCTAGCCCTATCGGTTTGGCTTCTTTTAATTCCTCCCTGATTCTTTCAAATATCAAAACATTGGCATCGACTGCCATACCCAAGGTAAGGATCATTCCGGTAATACCCGGTAAAGTTAAAGTCCCCTTAAACAGGCGCAAACCTAAAAGAATAAATAACAAATCCAAAATCAAGCAAATAACGGCAATAATACCGCCTAAGAAATAATATACTAAGACAAATATAACAACTAACCCTGCTCCCAATAATATCGAATTAATTCCTCTTTGAATTGAATCCGAACCTAAAAGCGGGCCAACACTTCTTTCTTCTTCAACTGATAAGGGAATCGGAAGGGCACCGGAATTTAATACCGAGGTAAGAAGCCTTGCTTGATCTAGGGAAAAATCACCGCTTATCTGAGCCTGACCGCTTAATATCGGTTCCCTGATAGCCGGCGCACTCATAACTTTACCGTCAAGCAAAATAGCTAAACGCTCACCGACATTATTTTTAGTTACCTCAGCAAAGGATTCAGCACCTTCAGAAGTAAACTTTAGCCTAACCTCGGCAATCCCGTAAGAATCAAATCCGACAAAACTCTCGGCCAAGTCAGCCCCGACCAAGGAAGGTTTAACCCTTACTAAAAGATAGTAATCTTCATATTTTTTTAATTCATATCCACTGGGAACCTCGCCTTTGATGGCTAAAGATATCCTTTCCTGGTTGCTGTCAACTAATTTAAATTCTAACTTTCCGACCTCTTTTAAACTATCGATTATGTCACGGTCGATAACTCCCGGCACCTGTACCAAAATAGACTTATTACCCTGGATTTGAATTGAAGTCTCTTTTACTCCGTAGGCATCAATTCTGGTACGGATCTTTTCAACTGCTGCACTTATTGCATCGGGCACTTTTGACTTAGCTATACCGGTTGTATCGGCACGCAAAAGTACATACATTCCGCCTTTTAGATCTAGCCCCAGATTTATCTTCTCCTCTAAAGGGAAAACATAAAATAAACTAAAGGCTACCAATGCAGCAATAATGAAAGATCTTAATTTTAAATCGCTCTTTTTTACCATTACCTTGCTTTTTTTACATATGCTACTGAAGCTTTGTCGATCTCGATTTTAGAGTTTTCATCTATCCGTAATGCAAAAGTTCTATCCTTAACATTAACAATGGTTCCGTGAATCCCTCCGCTTGTAACTACTTCGTCGTTTTTCTTTAAATTCTTAATCATCTCTTGGTGTTCTTTCTGTTTTTTCTGTTGCGGCCTTATGATTAAAAAATAGAAAACCAAAAAAATAAAAATTAACGGGACAAAATTCATAATTCCTACATTAGCACCAGCTGGCATAAAAACCTCCTCTTAAGATTTCGTGATTAATTATAGTTGGATAAAAAGATAAATTGACTATTTACTCTTTCTTGCTTCTTTTCTTTTATATCTTTTAAAAAGAGTAGCCACTGTTTCAGTTGGCCTGGCTCCCTTTTTTACCCAGGACTCATATTTAGGAATATCAAATTCAAGAAGCTTCTTTGAAGGATCATAATAGCCGATCTGATCATTGAACTTAGACTCTCTCGGGCTTTTAGCCTCGCTTACCACAATCTTGTAGTGATATCTCCTCTTGATTGACTTACCTGGTCTTCTTAATTTGATTTTTAGCATTTCTTACTCCTCCTCATCTTCAGAAAAAATATACTCGGGTTTAACTATAGGTTTATAGGAGGGCATAAAAAAAGTTGCCACTTCATATACTCCAATAGCTGTTCTTCCGATAAAACAACCGACTCCTTTTAAAGATCCTAAAAATACACCGGCGATGTCCCCGGAAACCGGTCCTTGTTTTTGTTTAACTCTTATCATTTGCCGCGGGATCTCAACTACCGATAATGTAAGATTAGAAGCCCCCCGGGACAATTTATCCAAAGCATTGTAATCTTTTATTGCGTTATAATCCTGTGCATATAAAGGTAGATATAATAACTGCAATAAAACTAATAAGCAAGCTATTTTTTTGCCCATCTTACCCCTCCCCTTATTTAGCCAGCTCCAGCGCCATTATTTGGGCCTTTGCTTTGTTAAGAATTTCTTTATGCTCATTCTCCGGTTTTGAATCGGCAACTATGCCGGCTCCAGCCTGGATATAAGCCTTATCACCTTTAAAAAGAATTGTTCTAATTATTATACAAGTATCTAAACTCTTTGTGAAGGAAAAATATCCGACTGCCCCTCCGTAAATCCCTCTCTTCTGGGGCTCTAATTCATTTATTATCTGCATCGCCCGCACCTTCGGCGCCCCGCTTAAAGTCCCAGCCGGAAAACAGCTTATCAAAGCTGAAAAAATATCCTCACCTTTACTAAGCCTTGCCCTGGTTTCACTTACGATATGCATGACATGGGAAAATTTCTCAATTTTCATAAAAATCGGAACCGAAACGCTTCCTTTCATCCCCACTCTTCCTAAATCATTTCGGGCTAAATCAACCAGCATAATATGTTCGGCTTTTTCTTTGGGGTCAGCCAAAAGTTCATCGGCTAATTTTTGATCGTCGGCCTCATCCTTTCCCCTTTTTCTGGTCCCGGCTATCGGACGGGTAACCAACTCTTGCTTTTCACAGCGCAAGAGCATCTCCGGTGAAGAACCAACTACCTTTAACTCTTTAAAATCCAAATAAAACATATAGGGAGAAGGATTTAAAATTCTTAAATAACGGTAAACTTTAAAGGGATCGGATTTAAAATTACAAGAAAATCTCTGTGAAGGCACAACTTGAATAATATCACCTTCTCTTATGTAACGCTTTGCTTTCTCAACTACTTTTGTAAAATCTTTCTTTTTGAAATTGGACTTAACTTTTAATTTAGATTTTTTAAAATCTAATTCTTCTAATTCATGAGGGGCAATGATTGATTTGTAAATATCTTGAAGAATTTTTTTCTCTTTGTCATAAACCGCATCAAGATTATTTTTATTTTTCAGAAAAACAAAAGATAAAACTTCTATCTGCTGGCTTATATGGTCAAATATTATGAGAAATTTTGGCAAAACATAGTAGCTGTCATAAATATTTAAAGAATCCGGTTGCTCTTTACCTATTGGCTCATAAAACCTTACCGCATCATAACCTAAATACCCCACAAATCCTCCGAAAAAGCGCAAACTCTCTTTAGGTGCAACTTTAAATTTAGATATTAACTTCTTTAATTCAAACAAAGGGTCTTTTTTAGTTTCGAAAACCTTATTTGTCTTATTCTCAATATAGATCTTTTTCCTTTTGCTTTTAAAGGTGCATATTGGCTCAAAGCCCAAAAAGGAAAAGCGGCAAACCTTCTCCTCTCCCTCAACCGATTCCAAAAGAAAACTCTCACCCTTGGTCTTGGCTTTTAACCCGTGATAGATAGAAAGCGGAGTCAGCCAATCTGAAAAAAACTTACAAGAAAACACTATTAAGTTATTATTCTTAGAGAGTTTCTTAAATTGGCCCAGTGAAGGATTGATATTTGCGCTAAAAGTTTTTTCCTTATTCATTTAGCTAGATTAATTTTTGATAGAAGCAGCTCCATTCTCCGGTATGGCAAGCTACCCCCTTCTGTTCTACTTTAATTAATAAAGCGTCATTATCGCAATCATAATAAATACTCTTTACTTTTTGAATGTGTCCGCTGGTATCACCTTTTCTCCAAAGGCATTGCCTGGAACGGGAATAAAAACAAGTTCTTTTTTCTTTCAAAGTTATCTTTAAAGACTCCTTGTTCATATAGGCTACCATTAAAACATCACCACTTTTATAATCCTGGATTATCGAAACAATCAACCCCTTATCATCGTATTTCAACTCAGGCAGCGTTACTTTTTCCTTTTCATCTTTTTTTCTTCTTCCTTCATCCTTCATGACCTCACCTCTACCTTTCTTTTTTTTAAATACTTTTTAATTTCACCGATAGCGACTTCCCGATAGTGAAATATCGATGCTGCCAAAGCAGCGGTTGCCTTTGTTTTATCAAATACCTCATAAAAACTCTTTGGGCTCCCGGCACCACCGGAGGCAATTACCGGAATATCTAGGTTTTGAGATATTTTTTTAGTTAAAGCTATATCAAAACCATCTTTGGTCCCGTCACAATCCATACTAGTGAGTAGAATCTCCCCGGCCCCGAGTTCTTGACATTTTTTAGCCCACTCCAAAGCATCTAAACCTGTAGGAGTCCTTCCCCCATTTATATAGACTTCCCATTTCTCAGCCTCAACCTTTGCTTTGGCATCTATTGCAACCACTATACACTGACTTCCAAAAATCTGCGCGCCTTCTTGTATTAGCTGCGGATTTTTGACTGCTGAAGTATTTAAAGATACTTTTTCTGCACCGGCTAATAATAATTTACGGATATCAGTAATGGTTTTAACCCCGCCGCCTACGGTAAACGGCATAAATACTACTTCAGCAACCTTTTTAACTAAATCAACTGTTGTCGAACGCCGCTCATAACTTGCTGTAATATCGAGAAACACCAACTCATCCGCACCCTGTTTTTCATAGAATTGGGCATTTTTTACTGGGTCTCCGGCATCTTTTAGGTTAATAAAATTAACTCCTTTAACCACCCGGCCCTTATTGATATCCAAACAAGGTACGATTCGTTTTGCTAACATAGGCTAAATTATACCATAACTGCTAAAAAATCCAACTAAATTAGGGTCTTTTGCCGAATTTTAACCAAAAGTTTCAAGTATTAATTTAATAATCAATAACAACTCAATAGATTCAATAGTTAAAACGTTTTCATTAATAAGAGCTTAAGCTATTGAAGTTGGCTACATTATATTATATATCTTAATTGAAAGAGCCGCCAGCCACGGAAAAGGTAGCTCAATAATTTACTCGTTCAAATCCTTGCTTGAATTATGAGGGCCCAAAAAGCCCTCATTTTTCATTTATATTTTTGAAAACGCTTTCAAAGCACCCCCACTTTATTGTTGAATAACCCCTGATCCTTTAATAAAATAAAATTAGAGGCTAAGCATGAATATTATATTTCCTTTGTTTCTGATAACTTTATTGATTTTATTATTTCTTGCAGCCGGTTGTTCAGAAAAGACAGGATAAACATGATATATACCCAATTCATAACTTTTATATTACTTTTATCGCTTTTAGTTATCATAAATAGTAAAATTATTTAATTTAAACGCCTTTTTATCCAACCAATAAACCTCTTTTAAGGGGCTCAAGAAATTGAGCCCCCTATTCTTTTAGGATAGTGTAAATTATTATTCGCAAATTAAGGTTAAGATAATACCGTTTCCACCCCGTAGGTGGAAACGGTACCCCCGGGGTGGATGCTGGTTTGTAGCTTAAGACGGGCTCCCCGGGGGTGTTTGGTAGATTTGCGAATGAATCTTGACAGCACTTTCTTTTAGATAGCCCTTTAACTAGAAGTTAAAACATGATATAATTTTTTATATGCCGAAAAATCAAAACTTGAAAAACTTTTTAGGCAAAAAATTTCCGACCGGCGATCTTCCATTCCTTGTCTCAGTCAATTTATTTGTTTTCACAACTATTTTTGCCACAAAATACAGCAATCTCGGTCTATTTAAACTGGGCGCTGTTTTTGGCGCTATAGCATTTTTCTATGCCATAATCTGGATGCCGCTATACAACTACTTCCTGTCAAAAAAAGAGTAATAATGAAAAAATGCCCTTTTTGTGCTGAAGAAATTCAAGACGATGCCATAAAATGCCGTTATTGCGGTGAATTTATCGATACTAAAACCAATACCAAAGAAAATAAATGGTATTACAAACCATCGGTCTTAATTTTTTCTTTTTTATGTGTCGGCTTCTTTGCCCTGCCTCTACTTTGGATAAACCCCAAGTATAATCAACGACAAAAAATAATCATCAGTATAATTGTGGTTATTTTAACTTTCGTGCTAGGTTTTATACTTATCAAATCAATTAAAACTGTATACTCCTATTACAGGCAGATGTTTGATTTGATTAATGGCTATTAAAATATTTAAAGAAATTAAAAGTAGCCCCAACCGGATTCATTCACCCGCCTTCGGCGGGTTCATGGATCCATTAAAGGAAAAATTCTAAATAGATGCGGATACGAACCTGGCACACTTCGTGTGCTGGTCCGCTTCCGCGGAGCATATCCATAAAAAATACCCGCTAAAAACGGGTATTTTTTATGGTAGCCCCAACCGGATTCGAACCGGTGTCTGATGGCTGAGAACCACCTGTCCTGGGCCAGGCTAGACGATGGGGCCATTTCATATTATCAAATCTGCCTTTTCACGCAGAAGCTTTTTAAAAGCATTTCCGCCCTTATAAGACTTAATTTTACTCTCTCTAGCTCTTGCCTCTTTAAAGGTATCAAATGTTTCGGTGTAAATCAAGTAATAATTACCAAAATGAGTTACTGAACATTCTTTACTTCTATTATGTTCCTTAATTCTCTTTTTGACATCTTTGGTGACACCAATATAAAAACGTTTATTTGTATCGTTTCTTATTATGTATAAATGCCACATAAAAGATTTTGGCCGGGCTTCCCGCATGCATCCGCCTTCGGCGGCTTCTGCGGGATCCCGCCGAGGACGAAGTCCGCAGGCGGGAAGACGATGGGGCCAAATATTAAAATTATTTTACAGATAAAGGTTAATCTGTCAATTTAAATATCGAAGAGTTATCTTTTGCTCTCAAGGAACCTCTGCATTTCCTCGTCAATATTAATTTCTTTTTTGGGATGGTTTGAATTCTCTTTCAAACGTTTCTCAGCTATCTCTAAAGATATCTTGGCTTCTATAAAGTCAGGGTATATATCTAAAGCTTTCTGGAAATTAGTTTTTGCCTTAAGGTAATCTTTGGTTTCAAAATAGCTGGCACCTAAATTGTAATAAAGTATCTCATTTTGATAGTAATCTTTAGCGGCCAAACCTTTTGCTTTTTCAAGCATCCTTATTGCGCTATCATAATCTTTAAGATGGCGGTGGATAACTGATAAATTAATATAAGCATCGGGATTTTGAGGATAAAGGTGTATTGCTTTCCAGAGAATTTCTTTTGCATAATCAAATAACTTTTCCTGGAAATAATAATTAGCGGTACCTAAATATTGATCATAAAGTATCTTATATTTATTGGGTGCATAATCTGGAGACCTTCTGTCCTGATTGATTTCATTCTCA
>CAZGLF010000003.1:688-32876 GCA_964526615.1 uncultured Planctomycetia bacterium | reverse complement strand
GATTTAAAAAGTTAAAATCGATAATCGAGCCCTTGGATTCCTCCCCGGTTTTAGATTCCGAACAGATAAAATTTGCTAAAAAATTGGCAAATATTTACCCTTATTCGGTTGGAGAATTTCTTTTTATGATGCTACCGGCATACTTAAAGAAAAAACGAAAGTATGACCTTGCTTTCGTTAGAAAGCCTTTAAAAAAGAAAAAAAGGCCCCAGCAGCTTTTCTTTCGGGCAAATAATTTTTATCAGCGGTATAAGTTCTTACGCGATATCATTAATGAAAAACTAAAAAAAGGTTCGGTGTTAATATGTTTTCCCCAGTTAACTTACCTTGAAGCCGCAAAAAAAATAATCGAAGCAGAATTTGGTGCAAAAGTTATAACTTTACACAGCCAAATGAGAGAAAAAGAACTTTTCAATAATTGGGAGGCAAGCCGGGGTAAGGCATTGATTTTAGGCACCCGGGTATCAATATTTTATTACCCTTTCGATTTGGAGTTATTGATTGTCGAAGAAGAAAACAGCCCATATTATTTTCAGGAGGAAAAGCCTTTTCATAATCTCCTAGACGTTGCTTACCTGCTTGCTCGGGGAAAAAATATTCAGCTTATATCAAGTGCGGATTATCCTTCTCTGATTACATATTCTCTTTTGAAAGAAAAAAAAATAAATTTTATCGATAAAGCCCAAGATACGAAAAATATAAAACTTATAAATTTAGGCAAATTCTCAAAAAATAAAATAATCGGTCCGGTATTAACGGAATTATTGCATAAGTCTTTACGCGAAGACAAAAAGTCAGTTGTTCTTTGGAACCGAAAAGGCCTAGCCAGAATTCTTTTATGTTCATCTTGTGGCGAAATTTTAACCTGTAAACATTGCTCGGGTTTTCTTCAAATTCCGGCAAAGGGGAAGGAGCCAATTTGCCCTTATTGCCATAAGACGCAATCTTTACCGGCAGTTTGTGAAAAATGTCATAATGGGTATATTAAAAGCCGCGGCCTGGGTATTAAAAAAATTGCTTCAATATTAAAACAAGCGTTTCCTGAAGCAAGGATAGACGAATTCGGGCAGCATTCGGCTGAAACTCAGATTATCCTTTCAACATCAAAAATATTAAGCTATATTTACGAACTTAAGAAATTTGATTACGGATTTGTTCTAGATACCGATATTTCTTTATCGAACACAAATTATAACGCAACCTTTCAAGCTTTCGTTTATCTGAAAAAACTTTCTTCAATTTTTAAGGAATTCCTTTATGTATTTACCCACAATAAAGATTATTATCTTTTTCAACATCTTAACGAGCACTGGAGTAATTTTTATGATATTGAGTTAGAGTTTAGAAAGAAGCTAAATTTGCCGCCTTATGGCTTATTAGCAAAAATAACTCTACGTGCAAAAAATGAAAACATGCTTTTCGAAAAAGCCCAAGATCTATATAATAGGCTTAAGCCCAAGGTGACCCAAATTTATGGGCCGGTTGAAGAAAGGCCATTTAAATTACGGGATAAATTCCGCTATTCCTTGATAATTAAGGGTGAAAAGAGAGTCGAGCATCGCAGGTTAATAAAAGAAGAGATAAAAAAAATTAAATTAGGTATTGTGAAATTATCGGTAATATTACGATGAAGTATATTTATTTTGGCAGTTCCCAATTTTCTAAAGATATCCTTGAAGGGTTGGCGGATAAAAATTCAAAACCATCTGCGGTAGTTAGCAAGCCCGCTATGCCCAAGGGTAGAGGGCTTAAAATTGTGCCAACATTAGTAAGTTATTTTGCTAAAAAAAATAAGATAAAGGTGTTTACTCCAAATGATTTAAGCGATCCGGGTTTATATGATCAAATAAAAAAAATCGCAGCGGAACTTTTTATAGTCGCCGATTATGGTAAGATTATACCGCCCGGGTTGTTAAGCCTGCCAAAATTATTTTCGATTTGCGTTCATCCGTCCCTGTTGCCCCTTTATCGGGGAGCTTCACCAATTGAGCAGGCATTATTGGATGGGCAAGAAAAAACCGGAGTAACGATATTTAAAATGAACGAAAAGGTCGATGCCGGAGAGATAATTTATCAGAAAGAACTCAAGATCAAACCAGATGATGATTATATTACCTTACGTCAACGTTTAGTAAAACAAGGCATTAACACGCTTATAAAATCAATAGATTTAATCGGCAATAATAAATATGAGCTAAAACCGCAAAATCCGGCAAAGGCAACTTTCAGTAACCGGTTAACTAAGGCTACTGGTGAGATAGATTGGCATCGAAGCGCAGAAAGTATAAGAAATTTAATCCGTGCCACAGTAAGGTGGCCAGGTGCTTACACTTTTTATAAAAATATCTTAATTAAAATCATAAAAGCTGAACTGGTTTTTGATGCTGCGTTCGAGGAACCAGGAGTAATCAGCGAGATCAACAAAAGCGGTATAGTCGTTGTTGCCGGAAATAATGCTTTAAAAATTACCGAACTCAAACCCCAAGGTAAACGGCAGATGGATGCCTGGTCATTTGCTTGTGGTTACCGCCTTAAGGTTGGCGAAAAATTAACTAAACAAAATTAAGCAAATAAATATGAAAAAAAATATTCATTTATTTTATTCCGGGGTTGTTCAAGGTGTTGGATTTAGGTTTGCCGCCAAAATGTTAGCTAATCGGCACCGAATATCCGGTTGGGTGCGTAATCTTCCGGACAAAAGAGTTGAGGTGGTTGCTCAAGGAGAAAACGAAAACCTTAATAAATTTTTAAATGGTTTAAAAAGTGAATTTTTCCGAAATATAACCGATATAGAATATTCCAACGATAATGATTCAGGTAAATGCGAAGGTTTTCAAATCAGATAAAATTATTATGAACAAGAAACAAGCAAAAAAAGAAATCAAGAACCTTAGAAAAGCTATAGAAGATGCAAATTATCGTTATTATGTTTTAAGTAATCCTGATATTTCCGATAAAGAATATGATAACCTTGTAAAACGGCTAAAAGAGTTAGAAGAAAAATATCCTGAACTTCAAAGTAAAGATTCTCCAACCCAAAGAGTTTCGGGAGGGCTTCTGGAAGGATTTAATACCGTTAGGCATAAAACTTTAATGCTTTCCCTTGACAATACTTATTCGATTGAAGAAATAAATCGCTGGGAAGATAAAATCAAAAGGCTTATGAAAAAAAATGCCGATATAGATTATGTTGCGGAATTAAAAATCGACGGGTTGAGCGCCGCCTTAACTTATAAAAGAGGAACGCTTACTCTTGGTGCTACCCGGGGAGACGGGCAAACCGGCGAAGATGTCACCGCCAATATAAGAACCATAAAAACTATTCCTTTGAGATTGGCAGGTTCCCAGGTGCCGGAGTTAATTGAGATACGAGGTGAAGTATTTATTTCAAAAAAAGATTTTCTTAAACTTAATAAATTCCGGGAAAAAAATAACGAAAACTTATTTGCTAATCCACGAAATGCTGCTAGCGGTTCGTTGAAGATGCTTGATCCTTCGCAAACTGCTAAAAGAAATTTACGATTTATCGCACACTCTTTAGGGCATACCGAGGGTGATTTATTCGTTACCCAAGAGAAGTTTTTAAATAAATTAAAATCTTGGCATATTCCAATTAGCCCCAATACCAAATATTGCAATAACATTAAAGAGGTAATTGACTATTGTAAGTATTGGCAAGATAAAAGAGAAGAACTGGAATATGAGGTTGACGGGGTAGTCATTAAAGTGAATTCACGTAAATTGGCGGAAGGCCTGGGAAGTACCTTAAAAAGCCCGCGATGGGCAGTCGCATATAAATTTCCTGCCCATCGGGTAACCACCAAAGTTGTTAATGTCGAATATGGGGTTGGCCGCACCGGGATAATAACTCCAGTTGCAATACTTGAACCGGTTGAATGCGGCGGAGTGGTTATATCCCGGGCAACTTTGCATAATTTTGATGAGATAGAAAGATTAGGGTTAAATAAAGGAGATAAGGTTTTGATTGAGAGAGCCGGAGAAGTTATCCCAAAAATAATAAAAGTTCTTAAAAAACCCTTAAAGCCGCAAAATAAACCGATAACTCCTCCTAAAACTTGTCCCGTATGTTCGAAAAAGGTTGTTCAAGATAAGAGTAGCGGAGTTTATTGGTATTGTGTAAATCCAGATTGTCCGGCGCAATTAAAACGTTCATTGATTCATTTTGCTTCACGTAAAGCATTAGATATTGAAGGAATGGGGGAAAGCGTGGTGAACGACTTAGTCGATAAAAAACTAGTTAAAAGCATTTCTGATACTTACCTTTTGGAAAAAGAAGACCTTTTAAGCTTGCCATTATTTAAAGAGAGAAAGGCTGCGAATCTTATTATGGGGATTAAAAAAAGCAAAAATCGCCCCTTTTCAGCCTTTCTTTATGGTTTAGGAATTCGTCATGTAGGCGAAAAAGCTGCTGCAACTTTAAGCCGGCTTTTTAAAGATATTGATAGATTTTTTGAATTAGAAGCTAATGATTTACAAGCCATAGCGGAAATCGGCCCGATAATGGCTGAATCGATAGTAGATTTTTTCTCATCGAAAAAAACTAAAGAATTAATTGAGAATTTCAAAAAAATCGGTTTAAACCTAAGCTATAAAGATAAACCCCTAAAAAGCCAGGTTTTAAGCGGAAAAACCTTTGTTTTGACTGGTGAACTTAGGTCAATGAGCCGGTCTCAAGCTCAGGGGAAAATCCAGGATTTTGGCGGAAAATGCTCATCTTCGGTTAGCAAAAATATCGATTTTGTGATAGTTGGGAAAAATCCCGGTTCAAAATACGATAAAGCTAAGAAAATTGGCCTAAAAACCTTAAATGAAACCCAATTTCTAAGCCTTTTCAAAGCGGCTTAGGTTCTTTCAAATTTTTGCCTCGATTTTAATTTCAAAAAAAATTATTTTTTTCTTGACAAAATAATCTTTTATAGTAATATCGTATGGTTACACAATGCCCTTAAAAACAAAGGGAATTGCCCATGTAGCTCAGTTGGTAGAGCACATCGTTGGTAACGATGAGGTCACCGGTTCAACTCCGGTCGTGGGCTTACTAAATGAGGTCAATTTTTCG
Organism: uncultured Planctomycetia bacterium; assembly: GCA_964526615.1. Classification (GTDB taxonomy): domain Bacteria; phylum Omnitrophota; class Gorgyraeia; order Duberdicusellales; family 4484-171; genus CAZGLF01. Next base: position 27,796 of record CAZGLF010000003.1, on the reverse strand, counting down.
TAAAAACCACAAAAGTGGAAAAGGGGAATTATAGCCTTTTTTCATTTTTTTTATTCTAAGTTATTATGAGAGAATTAATTGCGTTATCTTGTACAAAATGTAAACGGAAGAATTACTACACTACTAAGAATAAGAGAATACACCCCGAGAAACTTTTAATCAAAAAATATTGCCGATTCGACCGGGAACATACTGAGCATAAAGAAGCAAAGCCATAAGAGTTCTTTCTTATTGTGATAAATTTTGAGTTTTGGATTGCGAGGCACCGCAATTTTATATTAACGAACTGCGCAACCGGTTAACTAAAAAGTTTAGGCGAGTAGCTCAATTTGGCAGAGCACCGGTCTCCAAAACCGGGGGTTGCAGGTTCAACTCCTGCCTCGCCTGCTTTAAGTGGAATTAGAAGGCAAAATATATATAGTTAAATTATGTTGAAAAAAATAAAACAATTTCCAAAATTTATAAAAGAGGTTAAAGAAGAGTTAAAAAAAGTAAACTGGTCTTCACGCCAAGAGTTGATAGCAGCAACAGTTATAGTATTGATCACTTCAACGTTATTGACCGGCTATATCGCTTTGATTGATTTAGGTTTATCAAGACTAGTACAAATTTTATTAGGTTAATGAAACGTTGGTATATTTTACATACTTTAAGCGGAGCCGAAGACAAAGCTAAAGCTAATTTAGAGGCTCGGATTCAAGCCCGTGATTATCAGGAATTAATTGATGAAGTAGTAATACCCAAAGAACAGGTAACCGAGGTTAAACTTGGTAAAAAGCGAGTTTTAGAAAGGAAATTTTTCCCCGGGTATATTTTGATCCATATGGAAATGAATGATGATTCTTGGCTTTTTGTGCGCACAACTCCAGGAATCACTGCCTTTATTGGGCCAAGAAGGAAGCCTTCGCCAATTTCTCAGGCTGAAGTTGATAGAATTTTAATGAAAGCTGAAGAAAGTAAGGCTAAACCGGCACCAAAGGTTAATTTTGAAAAGGGTGAAAGCATAAGGGTTGTCGAGGGGCCTTTTGTTAACTTTAACGGAGCTATCGAAGAGGTTTATACCGACAAAGGGAAATTAAAGGTTAATGTTTCGATATTCGGAAGAACCACGCCAGTTGAATTAGAATTCTGGCAAGTCGAAAAAATCTAAAAAAATTATGGCCAAAAAAAAGAAAAAACCAAAAAGTCAGATTAAATTACAGATACCAGCCGGAAGTGCTAATCCGGCGCCACCGGTAGGCCCGGCTTTAGGCCAGCATGGTGTAAATATTATGCAGTTTTGTAAAGCTTTTAACGATGTTACCAAGCAAAAAGAAGGAATAATTTTACCGGTAATAATAAATGTTTATGAGGATAGGACTTTTGACTTTATCATTAAAAGTCCGCCGGTTTCATTTTTGATAAAAAGAGCTGCCAATCTTGCTAAGGCAAGTTCCCAAGCCGGTAAAGAAATTATCGGGGAAATTAACAAGTCTCAGGTGGAGGAAATCGCGAAAGAAAAAATGCAGGATTTAAATACTAGAGATATAGATAAGGCTATGCTGATAGTCGAAGGAACAGCTAGAAGCTGTGGAATTAAAGTTGTTGAGGGATGATTATGATTCGAAATAAAGGAAAAAGATATAAAGAAGCACTAAATTTACTCGAAACAGAAAAACAATATTCGGTTGAAGAGGCTGTAGAGGCGTTAAAATCAATGCCCAAAGCTAAATTTGACGAAACAGTTGAAGTTAGTGGTAAACTTGGTGCTGATCCCAAGCAATCTGACCAGATGATAAGGGGCACGGTGGTTCTTCCTCACGGCACTGGCAGGGAAGTAAAGGTTTTGGTTTTTTGCGAACCAGATAAAGAAGCCAAGGCAAAGGAAGCCGGTGCAGACTATATTGGTTCAGATGAGATTGTTGAGAAGATACTCAAGGAAGGATGGATTGACTTTGATTCCTGCATTGCAATGCCTTCGATGATGCGCGTTGTGAGTAAATTAGGTAAGTTTTTGGGCCCGCGCGGACTAATGCCTTCACCTAAGACAGGTACTGTTACCGAAAATGTAAGCCATGCTATTTCCGAGGCTAAAAGAGGTAAAATCGATTTTAGAATGGATAAACTTGGTTGCGTTCATGTTGGGGTAGGGAAGATTTCATTTAACAAAGAGGCTCTAGTCGATAATATTAAATCTTTTATTGATGCTTTAAATAGTGCAAGGCCCCAATCAGTAAAAGGTGAGTATGTTAAAAGCGCTTTTTTAGCCACTACTATGAGCCCATCAGTAAGGATTTCGATATGAAGAAAATAGGTTTAGTTATTCGAGAAAAAATCACAAGGGACCTGAAGGATAAACTTGGTGAAACCGAAGGTTGTTTTTTTATTGGCTTTAATAAACTTGATGCTTTTTCTTTTAACCGGTTACGAAATGACCTTAAAGATGCAGGAGCTCAAGTTTTTATAACTAAAAATTCTATTTATGAGAGAAGTTTTAATGCTTTAGGGTGGAAAGATTTTCAGGATTTGATCCAGGATGAGACAGGAATGGTATTGGTTTACGATAAAGATGTAGTTAAGTCTTGTAAAATTTTAGCCGAATTTAAAAAAGAAAGCGAAGCTTTAAATATAAAAGGCGCAATAGTCAATGAGAAAAAGATTTCAGCCCAAGATATCGATTCAATGGCTAAGTTACCTTCAAAAGAGGTTCTTTTAGGTATGGCCGTATCCGGATTAGCCTCGCCGTTGAGCGGCATGGTTAATAGTCTTAATCAAATAATATTGAAATTCGTTTGGGCGTTAGAAGAAGTCAAAAAAACCAAAGATAAAAAATAGGAAAGTTAAGGAGGTAGTTTTATGTCTAAGGTAGAAGATGTTTTGAAAATTGTAGAAGAAATGACTGTATTAGAGCTTTCTGAATTAGTAAAGGCTTGTGAGGACAAATTTGGGGTTAGCGCTAGTGCTCCTGCAGTTGCAGTAGCAGCCGGGCCAGCTGCCGGTGGAGCCGCAGAAGCTGAAGAGGAAAAAACTTCTTTTACTGTTGTATTAACTGGTATTGGTGCTAACAAGATTGCAGTAATTAAAGAAATACGTGCGATAACTGAATTGGGATTAAAAGAAGCTAAAGCATTAGTGGATTCAGCACCTAAAGAAGTTAAAGAAAATGTTGCCAAGGAAGAAGCAGAAGAAATCAAGAAAAAGATCGAAGCTGCTGGTGGAACAGCTGAATTAAAATAATTCTAACCAAAAATAATAAATATTAGGGAAACCAAAAGAATAAATATAAACTACTAAATTTTAGGTAGGAGGGTATTTTGAGGAAAACCAAAAAACTATCTTTTGCAAAAATCAAAAAGAATGCTACGATGCCGCATTTTCTTGAGCATCAGCTACGTTCTTTTTCTGATTTTTTGCAAGTGGATACCTTACCGGAAAAACGCAAAAATATCGGTATTCAGGAAATAATGAAAGAAATATTTCCAATGGAAAGTCCGGACAAGCAATATCGCCTCGAGTATATATCTTACAGTTTGAGCCGTCCACGTTACAGCGTGGAAGAGTGTAAGCGAAGATCGCAAACTTACGCCGCACCTTTAAGAGTTCGTTTAAGGTTGCTCGGCCCAGATAAGGAAATTAAAGAACAAGAGATTTATCTCGGCGACATCCCTTTGATGACCGAAACCGCTTCATTTATTATCAATGGCGATGAAAGAGCGATTATCAGTCAGTTACAGCGTTCACCCGGTGTTTTTTGCGAAGAAGACACCCATCCTACAGGAAAACGTATCTATTTCGCACGAATAATACCTTATCGCGGATACTGGCTGGAATTTCGAACCGACATAAACGACACCATAACTGCAATAGTAGATAGAAGAAAAACATTTCCGGCGACTCAGATTTTAAGAATTTTTGGACTTTCTACCAACGATGACATATATAATACCTTTTCTGATAAACCCTACCCCGAAATCGTTAATACTGTTAAAAAAGACCTTTCTACCAGCAAAGAAGAAGCCTATCTTGATTTTTATAAAAAAATGCGGCCAACCGAACCAATAACTCTTGAAGCTGCAAAAGAAGTCTTTAGAAGGATGTTTGTCGATCCTCGAAGGTATGACCTTGGAAAAGTTGGGCGCTATTTAATTAACAAAAAGATTGGGATGAATACTAGCCTAAACAAAAGGACGATCGATTTAAATACCGTAGTTGAAATAATTAAAGCTTTATTGGAGGTAAAGGCCGGTAAACGGGATATTGATGATATCGACCATTTATCGAATCGAAGAACTAAGCTAATCGGCGAACTTCTTCAGCATCAAGTAAGGGTCGGCTTGCTGCGGGTTGAAAGAACTTTCATGGAGAGATATTCATTGATATCATCTAATGGATTTTCGATCCAACACCTTATAAATTCCCGCGCATTTTCAACCCAAATCCAAGATTTTTTTGCTCGTTCACCACTTTCACAATTTATGGATCAAACTAATCCTTTAGCTGAGATAACCCACAAAAGAAGGCTTTCGGCTATGGGACCAGGCGGCCTTTCTCGGGAAAGAGCTGGATTTGAGGTCCGTGACGTTCACCCTACTCACTATGGTAAAATCTGTCCGATTGAAACACCCGAAGGAGCCAACATCGGTTTATTATCCTCTTTGACTACTTATTCAAAAATAAATCCTTTGGGATTTCTTACCACCCCTTATCGTAAAGTAGAAAATGGAAAAGTTCTTGATAAGATTGAGTTTTTACCTAGCGATGAGGAGGAAAACCGCATTATTGCTCAGGTTAGCCCGAATATTGACCCAGACGGTAGCATTAAGGATAAAGAAATATATTCTAGATATAAAGGTAAATTTCCCAAGGTAAAGCCAACGAAAATTGAATACATGGATGTTTCGCCTCAGCAGATTATTTCAGTCTCGGCATCAATGATCCCATTTTTGGAGCATGACGATGCTAACAGGGCGTTAATGGGGTCCAATATGCAACGTCAAGCTGTTCCGCTTCTCTTTCCTCAATCTCCATTGGTTGGAACCGGAATTGAGGAAAAAGTTGCCAGAGATACTGGGGTTATGGTGATCGCAAAAGAATCCGGAAAAGTAATTGAGGTTGATGCTGAATCAATAACTATTGATAAGTTTACTTATAAGTTAAAGAAATTTAACCGTTCCAATGCCGATACTTGCGTTAACCAGAAACCTTTAGTTAAAAAAGGCCAAGAGGTAAAGAAAAATACGATTATTGCTGACGGAATGGCAACCGATGACGGTGAGCTTTCCCTAGGCACTAATCTTTTAGTGGCATTTTTACCCTGGAGAGGGTATAACTTCGAAGATGCAATAATTATAAACGAAAGGCTGGTTAAAGAAGATGTTTTAACTTCTTTGCATATTGAAAAATTTGAGTGTGAAGCCAGAGAAACCCGCTTAGGTAATGAAGATATAACCAGAGATATTCCTAATGTGGGTGAAGAAGCCCTAAGCAATCTTGATGATACCGGAGTTATTAGAGTCGGGGCTGAGGTCATACCTGATGATATTTTAGTTGGCAGAGTTACCCCAAAGACGGAGAAAGAATTATCTCCGGAAGAAAGATTGCTCCGTGCGATTTTTGGCGAAAAAGCAGCTGATGTTAAAGATACATCTTTAAGAGTTCCTCCGGGAATTTATGGTGTAGTAACTAATGTTGAAGTTTTCCAACGCAAGGATAGGGGTAGACGTTCTAAAAAAGAAAAAACTGAAGAATTGCGAAGGCTGAAAGAAATAGAGCAGTATTACGAAGAAGAAAAAGAATTATTAGAACGCGAAAAGCTCAGAAGGCTAAGCGCTATTCTTGGTAAAAGCGAGAAAAAAATAAATCTTACTGAGTGTGAAGAAAATGAAGATGCAAGAAACATACTTACTATTTATGATGAAAGGCTTAATGAACTTGCAATTGAAAAAGAATTAGAGATAAGTAAGATTAAAAAAGGCGATGAGTTACCTGCTGGCGTACTCAAAAGAGTAGTGGTATTTGTTGCTATGAAGCGAAAGATATCAGCTGGTGATAAACTTTCCGGGCGTCACGGAAATAAAGGAGTTATTTCAAAAATACTACCGGAAGAAGATATGCCTTATTTAGAAGATGGCAAGCCGGTAGATATAATTTTAAACCCTCTCGGAGTTCCTTCACGAATGAATGTTGGACAGCTTCTTGAAATGCACCTTGGTTGGGCCGCAAAGAAATTAGGGATAAGAGTTGTTTCCCCGGTTTTTGACGGTGCCGGTGCCAGCGGAGTTAAAGATCTTCTAAGAGAAGCCGAATTACCCGAAGATGGAAAGGTGGTGCTACACGATGGTTATACCGGAAAACCTTTTGGTTTAAAGGCCGGTGTCGGCTATATGTATATAATGAAACTAGTTCATATGGTTGATGATAAGATGCACGCCCGTGCCATTGGCCCATATTCATTGATAACCCAGCAGCCGTTGGGCGGAAAAGCTCAATTTGGTGGCCAGCGTTTTGGTGAAATGGAAGTTTGGGCCCTTGAGGCCTATGGGGCGGCATTCACTTTACAAGAGATGTTGACGGTAAAAAGCGATGACGTAGAAGGAAGAACACGAATATATGAGGCAATTGTGCGCGGTGAACAGAAATTTCAACCTTCGGTGCCGGAATCGTTTAATGTATTAGTAAAAGAATTACAAGGATTATGTCTAGATGTCCGAGCAGAAAAGGAGAGTAAATGATTGAAAAAGTTGCTTTTTTTGATCGAATAAGCATAAAATTAGCTGCTCCAGAAGTTATTAAAAGTTGGTCTTCCGGTGAGATAAAGAAGGCCGAGACTTTAAATTACCGTACTTTAAAACCTGAGAAAGATGGTTTGTTTTGCGAAAGAATTTTTGGACCAGCTAAAGACTGGGAGTGTCATTGCGGAAAATTAAAAGGGATAAAATTCAAAGGCTCTAAGTGCGACCGTTGCGGGGTTGAAATACTTCATTCTTCGGTTCGGCGCCAAAGAATGGGCCATATCAATTTAGCAGCTCCGGCTACCCATATTTGGCTTTTCAAAGTTCTTCCTTCAAGGATTGGTGCGATGTTAGATTTAAGTATCAAGCAACTTGAAAAAGTAATTTATTATGAAGAATATGTAATTATTGATCCCGGAACAACTGGTTTTAAGAAAATGCAGCTTCTAAAAGAAGCCGAATACCATGAAGCAATCGAGAAGTATGGAAACGATTTTAAAGTTGGAATCGGAGCCGAGGCGGTACGGGAATTGCTTTCCGAGATCGATTTAGATAAATTGAGTAAATCAATCAAAAAAACTATGGAAAAGGGTAAAGTCGGCGTTAATAAACGCTTGTTGAAACGTCTAAAGATAATTGAAGATATGCGCCGCTCCGGAAATAAGCCTGAGTGGATGGTTCTGGATAACTTACCAGTTATCCCGCCTGATCTGAGGCCGTTAGTTCCTTTAGAAGGCGGAAGATTTGCATCCTCGGATCTTAATGATCTTTATCGACGGGCAATAAATAGAAATAACCGTTTAAAGAAATTAATGGCTCTTGGGGCCCCTGATATCATTATCCGTAATGAAAAAAGAATGCTTCAAGAAGCTGTGGATGCAGTTTTAGAAAATGGACGGCACGGCCGGCCGGTTATGGGTCCTCAAAATCGCCCTCTAAAAAGCCTTTCCGATATGCTTAAAGGAAAACAAGGCCGTTTCAGGCAGAATCTTTTAGGAAAACGTGTCGATTATTCCGGCCGAAGCGTAATCGTTGTTGGTCCTGAATTAAAACTTCATCAATGTGGAATACCAAAACAAATGGCTTTAGAATTAGTCGAACCTTTTATTATTAAGAAATTACGTGAAAAAGGATTTGTTCACACTATAAAGGGTGCAAGACGAATGGTTGAGCGGGCAAGGGTGGAAGTTTGGGATATACTTGAAGACGTTATCAAAGGTCATCCGGTCTTACTTAACCGTGCGCCTACTTTACACCGTTTGAGCATTCAAGCATTCTACCCAGTCTTAGTCGAAGGAAAGGCTATAAAATTACATCCTTTAGTTTGTGCGGCGTTTAATGCTGACTTCGACGGTGACCAAATGGCAGTTCACTTACCTTTATCTTTAGAGGCGCAAACCGAAGCAAGATTGATGATGCTTTCGGTTAACAATATTTTTTCCCCTTCTGATGGTAGACCGGTCATCGCCCCCAGCCAGGATATGATAATTGGCTGCCGTTATCTCACTATTGATCGAGATAATACTAAAGGCCAGGGAATATTGTTTTCAAGCCCTGAAGAAGTTATTACCGCCTATCAAGATGAAGAGGTAGACTTGCATGCAAAAATCAAATTAAGAATCAAAGAAAACGGTGAAAGGAAAATAATCGAAACTACAACCGGTAGGGTTATTTTTAACGGAATACTGCCTAAAGGTTTTCGGTTTGTTAACGAAATTCTTGGTAAGAAAAAAGTTTCAGCGATTATTAGCGAGTGTTACCGAAATTTTGGCCACGGCGCAGTCGTTGACCTATTAGATAAAATAAAAGATTTAGGTTTTGAATATGCAACCTTAGGTGGAGTTAGTATTGCAATCGATGATTTAGATATCCCGGAACAAAAACAGGTTTGTATTGACGAAGCAAATTCTGAGTTGAAAAAAGTTGAAGACCAGTATCGCCGCGGAATAATCACCGAAAGGGAACGGCACAATAAAATTATTGATGTTTGGACCAGAACCACAGATAGAATTTCTGATTATGTATTTAAAAATATGGATAGTTATAATCCAATATTTATGATGGCGGATTCCGGAGCAAGAGGTTCAAAGTTACAGGTTAGACAGCTTGCCGGAATGAGAGGGCTTATGGCGAAGCCATCAGGAGAAATTATTGAAATTCCAATTACCTCTAATTTTAAGGAAGGTTTAAATGTTTTGGAATTTTTTATTTCAACTCACGGAGCACGTAAAGGTTTAGCTGATACAGCATTAAAGACTGCTGACGCTGGTTATCTTACTCGACGGCTTGTAGATGTGGCCCAGGAAGTTATCATAGTTGAAGATGACTGTGGAACCGTTAATGGGATAACTGTTTCGGAAATAGTTGAGGGAGAAGAGGTGGTCGTTTCGCTTAAGGAAAGAATTGTTGGGCGAGTCGCCTTAGATAATGTAGTTGACATTGTAAGCGATGAGGTAGTTGTTAAAGCCGGAGACGAAATTACTGAAGATAAAGCAAGCATGATAGAAAGACTGGGTTTAGAAAAAATAAGGATTCGCAGCGTCTTGACTTGTGAATCAGAAAGAGGAGTTTGCGTTAAATGTTACGGAAAAAATTTAGCAACTCGAAAATTAGTAGAAGTAGGCGAAGCAGTAGGTGTTATCGCAGCTCAATCAATCGGTGAGCCGGGTACTCAGCTGACAATGAGAACCTTTCATATTGGTGGTACTGCTTCCAGAGTTGCCGAAAGAGCATTCATAAAAGCCAGAGATGGTGGTGTTTTAAAATATCACGGCTTAAAGATTGTCCCTAAAGGACGTCACTTTGTAGTGCTCAACCGCAATGGAATGATTAGCATTAATGACAACCGCGGTATAGAGCTTCAGAGAAATCCGGTTCCCCAAGGTGCTGCTATAATGATTGCCGAGGATCAACCGGTTGAAAAAGACAAGGTGTTTGTAAGATGGGATCCTTATTCTTCACCGATTCTTTCTGAGGTTAGCGGAAAAGTCAAATATGAGGATATTGTAAATAAAATTACTATTCAGGAAGAAATGAATGCTACGACTGGAAGAAAAGAAAGAATAGTGGTTGAGTTCAAAGGGGATTACCATCCGCAAATCTTGATTTTGTCAGAAAAAGACGAAGTGCTCGGTATATACCCGTTACCAACCGGCGCTCACATAATGATCGAAGAAGGCCAGACTATTGAAGCCGGTGATGTAATAGCTAAGACACCGCGCTTGGTTGCCAAAACAAGGGATATTACCGGTGGTTTACCGCGCGTAGCTGAGCTTTTTGAAGCCAGGCGACCTAAAAACCCCGCTGTAATTAGCGAAATAGATGGGTTTATTGAATTTGCCGAGAGTGGTGGTGAGAGAAAAGTTATCGTTCGAAGTCCAACCGGCATGAAACGTGAATATGCTATTCCTCCGGGAGCACATCCAATAGTTTACCGTGGAGACCAGGCCACTGCTGGTCAGCAATTAACTGAAGGGCCGATCGTTTTGCAGGACATTTTAAGGGTTTGTGGTGACAAGGTACTTCAGGAACACTTAGTTAATGAAATTCAAGAAATTTACCGTTTGCAGGGTGTAAAAATCAACGATAAACATATTGAGGTTATAATTCGCGAGATGCTTAAAAAAGTTAAAATCGTTGATGCTGGAAATAGTGAATTTTTACCTGGAGAAGGCGTTGATAAATGGGATTTTCGAAATGAAAATGATCGGATAATTAAAAAAGGCGGCAAACCGGCTACAGCTTCACCATTGCTTTTAGGTATAACAAAAGCTTCCTTGAGTACTAAAAGCTTTATTTCGGCTGCTAGTTTCCAGGAGACCACCAGGATCTTGGCCGATGCTGCTACTGCCGGAAAAGTCGATGGTTTGCAAGGTTTGAAAGAAAATGTAATAGTAGGACACCTTATACCAGCAGGTACGGGTTTAAAGAGATATCGAGAAATTGAGGTGGAAAAATGCCAACAATAACACAATTATTAAAAAAAGCAAGAATTTCAAAAACAAAAAAAGGAAAATCGCCGGCCCTTAACCATTGTCCTCAAAGGCGTGGGGTATGTATACAGGTAAGGACTATGACACCTAAGAAGCCAAATTCTGCTTTACGTAAAATTGCCAGAGTACGATTAACTAACCGGGAAGAAGTTACCGCCTATATCCCTGGCGAAGGACATAATTTACAAGAACACTCTATAGTTTTAGTCAGAGGCGGAAGAGTAAAAGACCTTCCGGGTGTACGCTATCATATAGTGCGAGGAACTCTTGATTGCCAAGGAGTTCAAAATCGAAAACGGTCACGTTCAAAATACGGAACAAAGAAGCCAAAAAGTTAAGGAGATAGTATAGTATGAGAAGACGAAGAGCACCTAAAAGAGAAAAAAATCCTGACCCGAAATACAATTCCCGGGAAATTGGTGAATTCGTAAATATTATTATGCGCGATGGCAAAAAAAGCATTGCTCAAAAAATAATATATAATGCTTTTGATATTGTGTCAGAACGGCTAAAAGAAGACCCGGTAAAAGTTTTCTTTACTGCGTTGGATAATGCAAGGCCTCGAATGGCCGTAAAACCAAGAAGAATTGGAGGAGCAACTTATCAGGTTCCTCTGGAAGTGCCTAAAGACAGAGGGTTTGCAATAGCCTTGCGATGGATAAAAGATTTTGCCTTAAAGAAGAAAGGCAAACCAATGAAAAATAAATTAGCCGAAGAGATTGTTGCCGCATATAAAAATGAAGGTTCTGCAATCAAAAAAAGAGAGGATACCCATAAAATGGCCGAATCAAATAAAGCATTTGCCCATTTTAAATACTAAGGAATTTAAGTGATAAAGAGTGAGCACAGCAGTTAGCATGAAGACAGGTTTGGATTTAACTAGAAATATTGGTTTCATTGCCCACATCGATGCGGGTAAGACAACCACTACCGAGAGGATTCTTTTTTATGCCGGAAAAACTTATAAGGTAGGGGAAGTCCATGATGGTACCACTATAACTGACTGGATGACTCAAGAAAGAGAACGTGGGATAACTATAACAAGTGCTGCAACTTATTGTAAGTGGGGCAACCATCAAATAAATATCATCGATACCCCCGGTCATATTGATTTCACCGTCGAAGTCGAGAGATCTTTGAAGGTTTTAGATGGGACAGTCGTTATTTTTTGTGCAGTAGGAGGGGTAGAGCCTCAATCAGAGACTGTATGGCGTCAGGCTGAAAAATATTCAGTGCCAAGAATAGCTTTTGTTAATAAAATGGATCGAATCGGAGCTGATTATTTTGAGGTGCTTTATGATATGAAAGAAAAATTTCAAATCGCGATGGCACCGATTGCTTTACCGATATATGAAGAAGATGAATTTACCGGAATAGTAGATTTAATTAAAGAAAAAGCAATTTATAACGAAGGTGAATTTGGAGAGAAAGTGATTGAAAAAGATATTCCGGATAATATGAAAGCCGATGCTGCTAAATATAAGGATAACTTAATCGAAAAATTAGCTGAATTAGATGACTCCTTTATGCATAAAGTAATTGAAAATAAAGCTATTGAACAAGTTGAAATAAAAGAAACCATCCGAAAGTATGTGATAGCTAATAGATTTGTCCCAATTTTGTGCGGGTCTTCTTTGAAAAATAAAGGAATACAACAGGTGTTAGATGCAATATGTAATTATCTTCCTTCACCATTGGAAGCTGCTAAAGTTAAAGGTTCAACCTTAAAAAAAGACCAAGAGGTTACAGTTGAGCCGGATATTAAAGGGCCTTTTTGTGGTTTATGTTTTAAAGTTTTTACCGATCCTTTCGTGGGGAAGCTTTTCTACACTCGGCTATATTCAGGGAAAATCAATACATCTTCAATTATTTATAATGCAACAAAACAAGAAAAAGAAAAAGTAACAAAAATATTAAGAATGCATGCAAACAAACAGGAAATGATCAATGAAGCTAAAGCCGGAGATATCGTGTGTTTGGTGGGGATGAAAAATACCTCAACTGGCGATACACTTTCAGATAAAGATCACGCTTTAATATTGGAAGAGATAAAATTTCCTGAACCGGTAGTTTCTTTGGCAATTGAGCCAAAAACCCAAGCTGACCAGGAAAAGTTATTTAATGCTTTAGGAAAATTAGCCGACGAAGACCCTTCTTTTAAAGTCGCCTATAACCGTGAGACCGGACAAAATGTAATTTCCGGCATGGGGCAGCTTCATCTAGAAATAATGGTAGAACGCTTAATACAAGATTTTAACGTAACCGCAAAAGTTGGCAGACCCCAGGTTGCCTATAAAGAAACTATTACCAGAAAAGTTGAAGCAGTTGGAAAATTTATACAACAGGCAGGAGGCCACGGCCAGTATGGGCATGTTGTATTATTAATGGAGCCTTTATCTAAAGGTAAAGGGCTTGTATTTGAAAGCAAAATAAAATCCGGAGCAATTCCAAAAGAATTTATCCCTTCAGTTAAAGAAGGGGTCCAAGAAGCCTTAGAAAGCGGAGTTTTAGGAGGTTATCCGGTGGTAGATATAAAAGCAACATTGATAGACGGTTCATACCATGATGTTGATTCATCAGAGTTAAGCTTTAAGGTTGCCGGCGAAATTGGAGTCAAAGAGGGTTTAAGAAAAGCTGCTTCGGTAGTTTTAGAACCGGTTATGGATTTAGAGGTTATTACTCCGATTGAATACGTAAGTCAAGTTATTGGGGACTTAAATTCACGCCGCGCAAAGATAAAAGGCATAAAAGATAGAAAGAATTTACGAATGCTCAGTGCGGATGTTCCTCTTTCAGAAGTTTTTAACTACGCAGATGCATTAAGAAACTTGACACAAGGCAGAGCATCTTATACAATAGAGCCTTCGTATTACGAGCGGGTACCAGGAGAATTATTAACAAAAATACTAGGAAGATAAGTTTATAGGATAAGGAGGTGTAGTTATGGGAAAAGAGAAGTTTGTAAGGACAAAGCCCCATCTTAACATTGGTACCATTGGTCACGTTGATCATGGTAAGACAACCCTTACTGCAGCAATAACACAGACTTTAGCTGCTACCGGGGGCGCAACTGCTTTAAAATTTGAGGACATTGATAAGGCACCCGAAGAAAGAGAAAGAGGCGTTACTATTAATATTGCTCACGTTGAGTATGAAACTGAAAATCGTCACTATGCTCACATTGATTGCCCAGGGCACGCTGACTACATTAAGAACATGATTACCGGTGCGGCTCAGATGGACGGTGCTATCTTAGTTGTTGCAGCAACCGATGGACCGATGCCGCAAACCAGAGAACATATACTTTTAGCGAGACAGGTAAATGTTCCAGGAATTGTTGTGTTCATTAACAAGGTTGACCAGATGGAAGATCCTGAGCTAGTAGAGCTTGTAGAAGAAGAAGTAAGGGATCTTCTAACTAAATATGAATTTCCTGGAAAAGATATTCCAATCATAAAAGGTTCGGCTTTAAAGGCGCTAGAGGCCGCTACTGCTGGTAATGCAGCTAGCGAAGATTGCAAGCCGATATTAGAGCTCATGCAAAACGTTGACAGCTATTTTCCAACACCAAAAAGAGATGTCGACAAACCATTTTTGATGGCAGTTGAAGATGTATTTTCAATTTCCGGACGCGGAACAGTTGTAACCGGAAGAATTGAAAGGGGAAAAGTTAAGGTTAGCGAAGAGGTTGAAATGATTGGAATTCACGAAGATACTAAAAAAACTGTCGTTACCGGAGTAGAGATGTTTAGAAAACTTCTTGATGAAGGCCAGGCCGGTGACAATGTAGGTTTACTTTTAAGAGGTGTTGCTAAAGAAGAAGTTGAAAGAGGTATGGTTTTGGCTAAATCAGGATCAATAACACCTCATAAGAAATTTAAGACACAAGTTTATGCTTTAAAGAAAGAAGAGGGTGGAAGACACACTCCTTTCTTTAGCGGTTATAGACCTCAATTTTATTTTAGAACAACTGACGTAACCGGAACCTGTAAGTTACCTCAAGGTGTTGAGATGGTTATGCCCGGGGATAATGTTGAATTAGAAGTTACGCTGATTCAACCAGTTGCTGCTGAGAAAGAATTGAGATTTGCTATTCGTGAAGGTGGAAGAACTGTAGGTGCAGGTGTAATTACAGAAATAATTGAGTAACAAACTAAAGTAGGTAAATTTAAAGATGAGTATGCTAAAGATTCGAATTAAACTTAAAGCTTTTGACCATCGTATATTGGACCAATCAGCCCAAGATATTGCAGAAGTTGCCTTAAGAACCGGTGCAAAACTAAATGGCCCAATACCAATACCTACTAAGAAAAAAATTTACACCGTAAACAGGTCTACAAATGTTGATAAAAAATCACGCGAACAGTTTATGCTGGCAATACATAAAAGAATAATTGACCTTGATAATCCGACAGCTAAGACAATCGACGCTTTAAGAAAGTTGAATTTGCCGGCAGGTGTGAATGTAGAGATTAAACAAGAGGTTTAAAGAAACTTATTCTTAACAAGATAGCTATTCAGGCAACACATTTATCGAGGGTGTAAGTGGATTAAACCCTTGACCAGCCTGTTCTTAAATGCTTGTTTGTTAAAGATAAAGTCGACTAAAATTTTTTAAAATAGTAAGTTCAAAAAAAATGAGTTTCATTTATGATTAAGGAAATTTACGGGAAAAAAATTGGAATGACACAAATTTTCGACGAAGAGGGTAATGTTTTACCAAGTACAGTTTTAGAGGTAGAACCGGTTTACATCCTGGAAAAAGTTGAGTATCCTTCGAAGGCTAAAGCTAAGATCGGCTGCTTTAAAGTTGACGTGAGAAAGATCAATAAAATAAAAAAACCAATCAGGGGCTATTTTGAAAAATTGGGAATAAATCCTTATAAACTTATTAAAGAGGTTGATATAGAAGAAGGCGCTGATTTTTCTTTTGATGTAAAGTCAGCTGAACAAGTTGATGTCAAACAGCAAGAACCTCCTAAAACTGAAGCTAGTGAGCCTGAAGCAGTAAAACCAGAGGAAGATACAACTACTGAAGTTGCAGTCAAAAAAGAAGGAGACAAGACCCAGGAAGAGGAGCCTCAAGAAGAAGGCCAAGAAAAAAACGAACAAGAAGCTACATCTGCAGAGCAGGTTTCCGAGAAAGAGGCAAAAAATCCTCGTGAAATCGGAGTTGAATTGTTTAACGAAGGAGATGTGGTTGATGTGAGAGCAAAATCTAAAGGACGGGGGTTTGCCGGAGGTATGAAGCGGCACAATTGGTCCGGTCAGCCAGGTTCTCACGGTTCAACAAGCCATCGAAGAATTGGTTCAGCCGGAGCATCTGCTTATCCTTCAAAAATAATAAAAGGCTTAAAGATGCCAGGACATATGGGAAACAGCTTTCAGACTATAAGGAATTTAGAAGTGATTAAAATCGATAAAGAGAAGAATTTAATCTTCATCGAAGGCTCGGTTCCCGGCAGCAGAGGAACATTGGTAAAAGTAAAGAAGATTAAATAGACGCATATTATATTAAGGTAAGAACTATGGCAGAAACCAAGAAAAATATTAAAAGTAAAGAAATCAACTCAAGCTTAAGCGTTTTGAATCTTAAAGGTAAAGAGGTTGAAAAGATCGGCCTTAACCCAAAGGTATTTGATGGTGAGGTAAACCGATCTCTTCTTCATCAAGCTGTAGTTGCCTATTTAGCTAATCAAAGAAAGGGTTTGGCAGCGACTAAAACTCGAGGTGAGGTAAGAGGCGGAGGAAAAAAACCTTGGCGGCAGAAAGGAACCGGAAGGGCAAGGGTTGGATCAAACCGTTCTCCATTATGGAAGGGAGGCGGAGTTACATTTGGACCTAAACCGCGTTCTTACCGCAAAGATCTTTCGAAAAAAATGAAGGTTTTAGCCTTTAAAAGCGCTCTGAATGCTAAATTAATCGATCAAGAAATCATTGTTGTCGAAGATTTAAAGGTGGATTCGCATAAAACCAAAAATACCTCAGAAATAATCAATAATTTAGGGATAAAAGGTATTAAAACCAGGTTGGTCGTGGGAGGTATTGAAAGTAATCTAAAGCTATCGGCTCGTAATATTGATTGTTTGGCTTTAGCTAAGGCTTCAGATGTCTCCGCTAAAGAAATCATTGATTGCAGAAAATTACTTTTGACCAAAGAAGCATTAAAAACAATTGAAGGAAGGATAGAAAAGTGGATACAGTAAAAAGTATTTATTCTATAATTAAAGCGCCTTTGGTAACTGAAAAAACAACTCGCGAATCAGTCAATCGCAAATATACGTTTTGGGTTGCTAAAGATGCAAATAAAATCGAGATCAAACGGGCAATTGAAAAGATATACAAAGTGAAGGTTGATAAGGTTGCGTCTTTAATGGTAAAGGGCAAGACTAAAAAAGTGAGATGGAATCAACCGGGAAAGACTGCTTCTTGGAAGAAAGCAGTAGTGAAATTACGAGAAGGTTTTGAAATCAAACTTGCATAAGGATAAAAGATTATGGGTGTAAAAAAATTTAAACCAGTAACGGCATCTTTAAGATTTAGAATTATTTCCGATTTCGGCGAAATCACCAAGGATAAACCGGAAAAATCTCTGGTAAAATCGCTTAAGAAAAGTGGTGGAAGAAATAATAAAGGTCGAATCACTATACGAAGAAGAGGTGGTGGAAACAAACGTAAATATCGAATGATCGATTTTAAACGGGATAAATTCGACAACGAAGCTAAGGTAATAGCTATCGAGTACGATCCTAATCGAAGCTCAAGGATTGCTTTAATTGAATACCCTGATAATGAAAAACGTTATATTATTTGGCCGGATAAGTTGAATGTGGGCGATAGTGTGATGAGCGCTTATGATTCACAAATTGCTATTAGACCTGGTAATGCAATGCGGCTAAAACATATCCCAATGGGCACCTTGGTACATAATATTGAAATGGAACCCGGAAAAGGCGGGATCTTAGTTAGAAGCGCCGGAAGTTGGGCACAATTAATGGCAAAAGAAAAAGGCATGGCTCAACTAAAAATGCCTTCTGGTGAAGTGCGCCTCATAAAAGCTGATTGCCGGGCAACTGTTGGCCAGGTGGGTTTGATCGAACACGCATCTTTTACTCACGGGAAAGCTGGCAGGATTCGTTGGCTTGGTAGAAGGCCTAAGGTAAGAGGTGTTGCGATGAATCCAATAGACCATCCGCATGGCGGAGGTGAAGGAAGAGCAGGGCAAGGTAATCCGCACCCGGTAACGCCATGGGGTAAGCCCACAAAAGGCGCGAAAACGCGAAAACCAAAGAAAATGAGCAATAAATACATTGTTAAGAGAAGATCTAAAAGGAGAAGTAAAAAATGAGTCGTTCCTTAAAAAAAGGGCCATTTGTTGACGAGAAATTACTTAAAAAGGTTAAAAAGAGCAAAGAAGCCGGTGACCGCAAAGCTATAAAGACCTGGTCACGTAGCTCAATGATTATCCCGGAATTTGTTGGGCTTAGTTTCGCAGTTTATAACGGCAAGAAACACATTCCGGTTTTTGTGACTGAAGGAATGGTCGGCCATCGCTTTGGAGAGTTTGTGCCAACAAGGACTTTCAGACAACATGGGGGAATAAAAGCAAAAAAAGCAATACAAAAGAAATAATTTAAGCAGGTAAACTATGGTAGCAAGAGCAGAAGCAAAATATATAAGGATTTCACCAACTAAAATTCGTCTGGTTATAGATTTGGTTAAAGGCCGAAACGCAAAGCAGACGATATCACAACTTAAATTGGTTAACAAGAAAGGTGCTCATTTATTGGAAAAAGTTATTAAATCAGCCCTTTCAAATGCGAAAAATAAAGGTTATCAAGAAGATAAATTGTATATTTCTAAGGTAGTTGCAAATCCTGGGCCAGCTTTAAGGCGTTTTAGGGCTGCTGCTTTTGGACGGGCTGTAATGATTAAGAAGAGAACTTCACATATCTTAGTGGAGCTCGATACACCTGAAAAATTAATCGAAGGAGTAAAAAAGAAATAAACTATGGGACAAAAAGTTCATCCATACATATTAAGGATTGGTTTTGGCAAAGATTGGCTCTCACGTTGGTTTTCTTCACGGAAAAGCGAATATGCTGATTTTTTAGAAGAAGATTTAAAAATTAGAGAACGCATTAAAGCTAATTACCATAAAGGTTCGATTTCAACTATCATTGTTGAAAGGGTTTCTCAAAGCGCTATTAGGATTCGTGTGAAAACTTCACGTCCCGGTGTTATTATCGGAAGGAGAGGCCAAGATATCGAACGGGTAAAACAAGAATTAGGTAATTTGACTAAAAAAGAAATCATGATTGACGTCGAAGAGGTCTTCGAGCCGGCTTTAGAGGCGCAATTAGTCGCTGAATTAATCGGCTTTCAACTTACCAGAAGGGTAAATTTTAGAAGAGCTATGAAAAGAGCTATACAGCAAGCAACCTCTTTAGGTGGCGAAGGGATAAAAATCCGCTGCTCCGGAAGGTTGGGAGGGGTTGAGATTGCCCGGAAAGAATCTTATAAGTATGGCAAGGTGCCTCTTCAAACTTTTAGGGCCGATATTGATTATGGATATCATATCGCTAAAACTACCTACGGAACTATTGGCGTTAAAGTGTGGATCTATAAAGGTGAGAAGCAGTTAGGCAGTTATTTAATTACTAAAGACGAACAAGAACAAGGACAAGGAAAGAGATAAAATGCTTATACCAAAAAGAGTAAAATACCGAAAAACACAGCGTGGAAAACGTAAAGGAGTCGCAGTAAGCGGGTCAAGCGTAGCTTTTGGTGAATATGGGATTAAAGCGCTTGAAGCAGGGTGGCTTAAGAATAATCAAATTGAAACAACCCGTGTTGTTTTAACTCGGCGTTTGCGCCGCGGTGGAAAGCTTTGGATAAGAGTTTTTCCTGACAAACCGGTAACTAAAAAACCTGCTGAATCTCGTCAAGGAAAAGGAAAAGGCGAGGTCGAGAGTTGGGTAGCAGTTATAAGACGCGGTAGAATTATATTTGAAATGGGTGGAGTACCTGAAGACTATGCAAGAGCCTCGTTTAGACTCATTGCCTATAAACTGCCATTTAAAACAATGTTTGTTACCAGAAAACGTTAATATCGGAGAAATAAAGTGAAGATAAAAGATTTACGAGGACTATCCAAGGAAGAATTGCAAGATAAAATGAATGAATTACATAAACAGCTTATGCAATTGCAATTTAAGCGAAAAGGGGGTGTGGAAAAACCACATCAATTTAAAGAAGTTAAAAAAAGCATTGCAAAAATTTTAACTGTAATGAATGAAAACGAAGGAGCTAAAGGTGGGAAAAGGTAAAATAGTAGAAGGTTTAGTTATTTCCGATAAAATGGATAAAACCTGTGTTGTTTTGGTGAAAAGAAAAATTTCACACCAGCTCTATAAGAAATCAACAATAAAGCAGAAAAAATATCATGTACACGATAAAGACAACAACGCAAAAATTGGCGACCGCGTTAAGATCATTGAATCAAGACCTTACTCGAAAGAGAAAAACTTTAAATTGCTGGAGATAATAAAATGATTTATCTTAGAACAAAATTAGATGTGGCTGATAACAGTGGGGCAAAAAAAGTTGCTTTTATCGGCGTAATTGGGAAAAAAAATAAAGATCATGCCGATATTGGCGATATTATAACCGGCAGTGTTAAAGAAGCTCTACCTAATGCGCCAATAAAAAAAGGTGAAGTCGTTCGCGCAGTTATAGTAAGAACCCACTTTCCGATTAAGCGTAAAGACGGGTTGGCTATTAAATTTGATAAAAATGCTTGCGTAGTCATAGATAAACAAGGGAACCCGAGAGCAACAAGAGTTTTTGGGCCGGTAGCTAGAGAATTGAGAGCTAAATTTGGAAAGATATTGTCATTAGCTCCCGAGGTAATTTAAAAGGAAAGAGAAATGGGATTAAAAATCAAAAAAGGTGATAAAGTAAAAATTTTAGCCGGAAAAGATAAAGGAAAAACCGGGAAGGTTCTTAAATTAACCTCTAATGGCTCTCGGGTAGTTGTTGAAGGGGTCAATGTCCTTAAAAAACATATCCGTCGACGCTCAGAAGCTGAACAAGGTGGTATAAGGGAAGTTCCTTCGCCGATAAATATTTCAAATGTCGCCTTATTTTGCGGGAACTGTAATAAAGAAACAAGGTTTGGAGTAAATATAGCAAAAGATAAAAGTAAAACAAGGATTTGTAGAAAATGTCAGAGAGCAATTTAAAAGAACAATCTGTGCCTCGTTTATTGAAAGAATATCGGGAAAATATATTGCCTCAGCTTAAAGAGAAATGGGGTTATTCTAATAATTTAGCTGTCCCTAAATTAAGCAAGATTGTAATAAACATGGGGATTGGTGCAGCAACTTCAGACGCAAAGATCGTTGAAAAAGCCAGTGAAGAGCTTGGACTGATTACCGGACAAAAACCAAAAATTTGCCGGGCCCGTAAACCAATTTCAAATTTTAAATTACGAAAAGGTTTGCCAATAGGTTGCTGTGTTACTTTGCGTAAGCAAATGATGTATGAGTTTTTAGACCGGTTGATAACCGGTGCAATACCCCGAATCCGGGATTTTAGAGGGCTTCCAGGAAATGCGTTTGATGGTAATGGCAATTACACCTTTGGTTTAACCGAACAAAGTATTTTTCCAGAGCTTAATCTTGACAAGATAAGCAGAACTCAAGGTATGAATATAAGTATTAATACGACTGCAAAGACCGATGAAGAAGGTAAAGATCTTCTAAGGTTTTTTGGTTTTCCATTTAGGAGGTAGAATGGCAACAACAGCAAAAATCGAAAAATGGAGAAAAGAGAAAAAGAAAGTTAAGTTTTCTACCCGGCGCAAAAATCGCTGCCGGCTTTGTGGAAGACCCAGGGGTTACATTAGGGATTTCGAGCTTTGTAGGATTTGTTTTCGTCAGTTGGCTTGGCAAGGTTTGATTCCCGGCGTAAAAAAAGCAAGTTGGTAATTTTAAAACAAGGATAAAGATGAGCAGAACAGATTTAATTAGTGATTCATTTACCGTAATTAGAAATGCCTCTAAGGCACGAAAAGAAGAGGCATATATACCTTACTCAAAGGCAATGCTTAAAATTTGTGAAATCCTTAAAGCGGAAGGTTACTTGGAAAATTTTAAAGAAGTTGACCTTGAAAAATATAAAAAAATAAAAGTTTATTTTAAATACGACAATAAAAAATCTATTATTACTCAGATACAGAAAATTTCAAAGCCTGGAAGAAGAGTTTATGTTCGGGCAGAAGACGTACCATCTTCCCTGCAAGGTTATGGTATTACGATAATGTCGACTTCTTCTGGAGTGCTAACGGACAAGCAAGCAAAAGAAAAAGGTATCGGCGGAGAAATTGTGGGAAAGATTTGGTAAATTAAAATATGTGGAGATAGATATGTCAAGAATAGGAAAAAATCCAGTAGCAATACCAAAAAATGTAAATATAAAATTTGAAGGCGGCATCTGCCGAGTCGAAGCCTCTAATAACAAATTAGAGTTGCCTATACCTTTAGGGATAAAAATTGAAATTAAAGACACTGAAATCCTGGTAACCCGCGAGAATGAAAGTAAGAAAGTAAAAAGTTTGCACGGAACAATAAGGGTATTGATTTCAAATATGGTCAAGGGAGTAAGCGAAGGTTTCAAAAAGGAACTCGAAATAAATGGAGTTGGTTATAAAGCTCAGATGAAAGGAAAAAGTCTTGTTCTTAATATTGGTTTTTCTCATCCGGTAGATATTCCTGTGCCGGAAGGATTGAAGGTGTCAACTCCCAGTGCAACACGAGTAACAATTGAAGGCATAGATAAACAAAGGGTTGGTGAGTTTGCAGCAAAGATTCGACGCATATATCCTCCTGAACCATATAAAGGAAAAGGAATACGTTATCTCGGCGAAGAGGTGCGTAAAAAACTCGGAAAGGCATTAGCAAAATGAAGAAGCTAGGACGAAAAAACAGACATAAAAGAATAACTAAAAAAGTTAAAGGCACAAAAGAACAACCTCGTTTGTTGGTCTTTCGCAGCAAAAAGCATATTTATGCCCAGCTAATTGACGATAGCTCTGATCGGGTTATTGCTGGATGTTCAACTTTAAGTAAGGACTTTAAACAAAAAGATATTAAATCCAGCAACAAGGAAGGTGCTAAAGAGCTAGGTAAATTAATTTCTGAAAAAGCAAAAGTGGCAGGAATTCAAAAAGTTTGCCTTGATAGGGGCGGGTACAAATATCATGGGCGTGTGAAAAACTTAGCTGAGGGCGCAAGAGAAGGAGGGTTGAAACTTTGAGCAAAGAAGTTAAAAATGAACAATCCCAAGAACCAGCGTTTATCGAGAAGGTTCTTTTTATTAATAGAACTACTAAGGTAACTAAAGGTGGGAAAAATTTAGGGTTTTCAGCTTTAGTGGTAGTTGGGGATGGAGAGACTAGCGTCGGTTATGCTGTTGGTAAAGCCAATGAAGTTGCTGATGCCATAAGAAAAGGTATAAATAAAGCCAAAAAAAGTGTAGTTGAAATAAAAAGAAAAGGAACCACTATTCCGCATCAAATTATCGGCGAATTTGGAGCAGTTGAAATTATGCTTAAGCCAGCAGGTAAGGGTACCGGGGTTATAGCTTGTTCTCCGGTGAGAGCGGTTTGTGAATGTGCTGGAATAAAAGATATATTGACTAAGAATATTGGAAATTCACGAAATCAGGTTAATGTAGTTAAAGCTACCTTTGTGGGACTTAAAAATTTAAAAGGGTAAAAAATGGATTTATCAAAAGTAACAGCAAGAACAAAAAAGCAAAAATCTAAACGATTGGGTCGTGGTACCGGCAGCGGGAAAGGAAAAACTTCTGGCCGGGGCCATAACGGAGCTGGTCAGCGGAGCGGAAAAGCTTTACCCTATGCTGGTTTTCGCGGTGGAAACCTTCCGATGGTTAGAGTCTTACCAAAAAGAGGGTTTAATCCGCCACGAAAAGTAAAATATCAATTGGTGAACCTTGATGACATTCAGAAAAAAGCACCTGAAGCCAAAGAAATAAACCCTGAAGTCCTTGAAAAACTTAATTTAATTAAAGATGCCGCCAAACCGGTTAAGGTATTGGCAAAAATAAATAAAGATTTTAAAGTTAAAGCTCTATTTAAGGTTGATAAATTTTCAATAAAAGCAAAAGAAATAATTGAGTCTGCAGGAGGTAACATAGAGTGTTTCAAGCGGTAGCCAACATTCTAAAAATACCAGACCTGAAAAAGAA
Organism: uncultured Planctomycetia bacterium; assembly: GCA_964526615.1. GTDB lineage: Bacteria > Omnitrophota > Gorgyraeia > Duberdicusellales > 4484-171 > CAZGLF01. The sequence goes on along the minus strand of CAZGLF010000003.1, from coordinate 3,822 downwards.
GATACTTATAACATTATCGTTGCTGGTAGTTTATCGCGCAGGTTGCTTTATTCCTACAGCCGGGGTTGACACATTTGCTTTGACTCAGTTTTTTGACAAAATAGCAAAAACTCAAGGACAAACGCTTTTAGGCATGGTTAATCTCTTTACCGGAGGAGCCTTAACTCGTTTAAGCATATTCGCCTTAGGTATAATGCCTTACATTTCAGCATCGATTATAATGCAGTTATTGACCGCTGTTGTTCCGGCATTGGAGAGAATAGCTAAAGAAGGTAAGGGTGGTTATGAAAAAATAAACCAATACACTAGGTATTTTACTTTTGCTTTATGTGTTGTACAGGGTTTATTTTTATCAATTTGGCTTGAAAATCCAAATAATTTTCAAGGCATAGTCATCGTTCCCAATACGGGTTTGATGTTTAAACTAATAACTATCTTAACACTTACTTGCGGAACTGTTTTTATAATGTGGCTTGGAGAACAAATCCAAGAAAGAGGTATCGGAAACGGTATATCTATAATAATAACCGCAAGCATTATATCCCGTATACCTTCATCAGTCAGACAACTCTGGATACTTTATTCACCTTTCGATCCTTCACAAAGGCAAGTTACTACACCAGTAGTTATTGCTTTACTGGCTCTTTTTGTTTTAATGATTGTAGCCGTTGTGTTGTTTACTCAGGCTCAACGCCGGATACCGGTTCAATATGGCCGAAGAGTTGTTGGCAGGCGGGTTTACGGCGGCCAAAATACCTACCTACCGATTAAAATCGATATGTCAGGTGTTATCGCGATTATCTTTGCCAGTAGCGTTATTTCATTTCCGGCAACGATTGCAATGTTTTTCGCCGGCACTAATAAATTTGTTGCTTTTTTACAAAACATTGTGCAGCAGCGAGGCCTTTGGTATAATCTGATCTTTGTAGGATTGATAATGTTTTTTATGTATTTTTATACTGCTATGGTTTTTAATCCCTTAGAGATTTCGAATAATCTTAAAAAATATGGGGGTTTTATACCGGGAATTCGACCTGGAAGGCCAACAGCTAATTACCTAGATTATGTAGCAACCAGAATTGTTTTTATTGGAGCTATTTATATTGGATTTATTGCAATATTTCCAAATATTATCATGAGTGTGTTCAATATACCTTCATATGGATTAGCATCGTTATTTGGAGGAACTACACTTTTGATTATGGTGGGAGTAATCCTTGATACCATGAAACAAATAGAAGGTCAATTATTAGTTCGCCATTACGATGGTTTTATTAAAGGTTCAGCATTAAAGGGGAGAAGATGAGATTAATACTTTTTGGTTCACCAGGTTCAGGTAAAGGGACACAAGCTACTATGTTGGCACAATCTTTCGGGGTTCCTAGTATTTCTTTAGGCGATATATTACGCGGGGAAGTTAAAAAAGACAGCGATCTAGGAAAGGAAGTTAAAAGCTACATGGAAGAAGGCCTATTAGTCCCTGATGAGCTCGTTGCACGGGTTGTTGAAGAAAATCTTAGCTATGATGGTTTTATTTTAGATGGTTATCCGCGCACCATTGAGCAAGCTGAAAAACTAGATGAGATTTTAGCTAAGCATAATTCTGATTTAGACGCTTTTATTTATTTAGATATAAACCAGGAAACCATCGTTGACCGCTTATCGAAACGCAGAGTCTGCAAAAGTTGTGGGGATCTTTACCATACTCAAAATATGCCTCCAAAAGTTGAAGGTATATGCGATAGTTGCAGTTCAGATCTAATGCAGCGAAACGATGATAAACCCGATGTTATACAAAAGCGTTGGGAGGTTTTCTCGAATGAAAGCCAAAAAATCTTAGATTTTTACAGAAATAAAGGTAAACTGATCAAAATTAATGGTCAGGCTGATAAGAATGAGATCTTTGAAAGTATAAAAGAAAAATTGCAATGACCGAACCGCTTTCTTCCCAAGATTTAAAAACAATGAAGAAGGCTGGAAAAGTCGCCGCAGGAGTTTTAAAAAAATTAAAATCCTTTATCAAAAGCGGGATTACAACCAAAGATATTGAATTATTTTTCGAAAACGAAATAAAAAAATATCCTGATATGGATTTAGCTTTTAAAGGGTTTATGGGGTATCCGGCAGCTTGTTGTGTTTCGGTAAATGAGGAAATCATTCACGGCATACCTTCTGAGAAAAAAATAAACAACGGTGACTTAGTAAGTGTTGATGTAGGCATCAAGTATAAAGGTTTATTTGTTGATACTGCCTACACTTATGCGGTTGGCCGGGTTTCACCTTTGGCGGAAAGATTACTTAAAGTAACTCAAAAGTCATTGCAAGAAGCTATAAAGCAAATCAAAAGTGGAAAAACAATCGGCGATATCGGTTGTATCATACAAAATATCGTTGAAAAAAATGGTTTTTCGGTGATCCGAAAATTTGTTGGGCATGGGATTGGGAGAGAATTACATATGGCTCCTGAAGTGCCGAATTTTGGCGAAAAAGGCCAAGGAAAAACCTTAGAAGAAGGGTTTGCAATAGCAGTAGAGCCAATGGTTTCAGCTGGAAATTTTGAAATTGAGATGAAAGAAGACGGATGGACAGCTGCTACCAAAGATAAAACTTTATCGGCCCATTTTGAACATACAATAGCAATAACAAAAAAAGGGCCGATAGTTTTAACTGCATGAACAATGGCAAAAGAAGATTTAATTGAAGTTGAAGGAGAAATTGTAGAAGCGTTACCTAACGCAATGTTTCGCGTTAAATTAGAAAATGGACATCTAGTTCTTGCTCATGTTTCAGGTAAAATGCGTATGCATTTTATCCGCATACTACCGGGAGATAAGGTTAAGTTAGAGCTTTCACCATATGATTTAACTAGAGGAAGAATAACATATAGATATAAATAAACTGTAACCATAATTAATTATGTATTGGAGATAATAGTATTAGTAAAAGCTTAAAGTAATAATAGCAAAGAAAAACATAGGTACAAAAAGATGTATACAATCTTTGCCAAAGGCAAAGACAACTTGATAACCAGAAGCGCAATATTGTATCCATCATTAGGTATGTGTTGGAAATAGAGGTTTTAGTAAAAGCTTAAAGTAATAATAGCAAAGAAAAACATAGGTACAAAAAGATGT
>CAZGLF010000003.1:0-588 GCA_964526615.1 uncultured Planctomycetia bacterium | reverse complement strand
TTTAGTAAAAGCTTAAAGTAATAATAGCAAAGAAAAACATAGGTACAAAAAGATGAAAGTAAAAGCATCAGTAAAGAAAATTTGTGATAAGTGTAAGATAATAAAGAGAAAACGTGTAGTTAGGGTAATTTGTAAAAACCCTAAGCATAAGCAACGACAAGGATAAGGAGTAGGAGGTACAATGCCAAGAATTTTCGGTGTAGATATTCCAAAAAATAAAAAAATAAAGATATCCCTGCGTTATATTTATGGGATTGGTCCAGTCAAAGCTCTTAAAATACTTAATGAAGTTGGGATCGACCCCGAAAAGAAAGCTTCTGATTTAAGCGAAGAAGAGATTTCTCAAATAGCTTCTCATGTGCAGTCAAATTATCGAATTGAAGGTGAATTGCGAAGAGAGCTATCGCAAAATATACGCCGATTGATTGAAATCGGATCCTACCGTGGTAGCCGGCATAAAAAAGGACTGCCAGTTAGGGGCCAGAGAACAAAATGTAATGCTAGAACACGTAAAGGCCCTAAACCGCGCGTTGGTGGTATAAAAAGGAAATAATTATAAGATAAGGAGATAAAATGGCTAAACGACGA
>CAZGLF010000002.1:22849-35600 GCA_964526615.1 uncultured Planctomycetia bacterium | reverse complement strand
CACGGCGCATATCTTTGTGAGGAAAATCTAATATTCTCTGATCATTAGTGTAGGAATGAATCGTTGTCATCAATCCTTTCTTTACCCCAAAAGAATCCTGTAACACTTTTACTACCGGGGCGATACAATTGGTAGTACATGATGCATTAGATACAATATTATCTTTTGAAGCATCATACTTATTTTCATTAACGCCTAGTACAAAAGTAGCTATTTCCCCTTTAGCTGGTGCAGATATGACTACTTTTCCTGCACCGGCAGTTAGATGTTTTCCGGCTGTCTGGGCATCACGGAATATCCCGGTTGATTCAACCACTATATCTACACCCAGGTCTTTCCAAGGTAGTTGTGCCGGGTCTTTTTCTGATAAAACTTTTACCTTTTTGCCGTCAATTACCAGCGAATCACCTTCGGCTTTTACATCATTTTCCAATATCCCAAAATTAGAATCATATTTAAGAAGAAGGGCTAAAGATTCAGCATCACCTAAATCATTTACCGCTACAAACTCAATATCCTTTTCGCCATTTTCCAAAGCTGACCTTAACACTAATCTTCCAATTCTCCCAAACCCGTTGATTCCTACTTTTATTGCCATAAAAGTTCCTCCTTTTTTTATTAATTAATATTAAACTTTAACTTTCCTTAAAAACTCACTTGCTGCTTCTGGTGAAGTCGGGTTTATATAAAACCCGGTTCCCCATTCAAAGCCAGCCATGTAACTTAATTTCGGCATTAATTCCACATGCCAATGGTAATGTTCACATTCTTCTTCAGCCACAGCATTAGTATGAATAATAAAATTATAAGCCGGGTTATTGAGTGTTTTCTTTATCCGCATTAACACTTCTTTCAAAATAAGAGCAAAACTTCTTATTTCGGCCTCGCTAATATCAGAGAAAAAAGCCTTATGTTTTTTTGGCATTATCGAAACTTCAAACGGTGAATGCGAAGCAAAAGGGCAAAAAGCAATAAAATGTTCATTATCGCAGACTTCCCGGTGACGATACTCCAACTCCTGCATTATAATATCGCAAAAAATACACCTTTCTTTATAATCATAGTAGCGCCGGGTACAATTAAATTCTTCTAAAACTCTGCGGGGAACTACCGGTAAAGAAATTAATTGGGTATGGCTATGTTCAAGCGATGCTCCGGCCGCTAACCCGTAATTTTTAAAAATCAATATATACTTAAAACGCTCATCTTTGGCAAGTTCGATACTTCTTCTCTTGTAAACCCTAATAACTTTTTCTATCTGCTCGATGCTTAGATCGTCCAGTTGTTTCTTATGGTCCGGAGATTCAATAATGACCTCATGCTGGCCCACCCCCCGCATCATATCAAACATTCCCAAACCGCTTTTTTTAATTTTGGCTTCGCTCTTTAAAATCGGATACTTATTATATACTGTGCGAGTCTGCCAACCACTAGTATTAGGTTCGCTATAAGGTTGCCTGTCAGCATCTACCTCCGGCGGAGTTAATTTTTCATTGCCCGGACAAAAGGGACAATTTTTCGCTTTAATTCCAGGATTATCAACTCGATAATCTTCAGGTTTAAGATCTTCTTTAGTTTTAACAATAACCCATCTTGCGGTTATTGGATCTTGTCTTAGCTGCCCCATATTAACTCTTTACCTCTGCTTGTTCTTTAACCTCTCTTAAAAACTTTGCTGCTGCTTCGGGCTTAGTCGGGTTTATATAAAACCCGGTCCCCCATTCAAATCCAGCTACTTTAGTTAAACGGGGAATTATCTCAATATGCCAATGATAATCATCTTCTATAGTGCTCCAATAACCGGATTTTGGCCGGCGGTAAGGGGAAGTATGAAGCACATAATTATACGGAGGATCATCTAATAAGATATCCATCCTGGCCAAGATATCTTTAAGTGCTGCGGCTAATTCCTCTCGCTGGTTATCTTTTATTCTGCTGTAATCACAACTATGCTCTTTCGGCAACACCCAGGTCTCAAAAGGAAATCTTGATGCAAAAGGAGCTATCGCTATAAAATCCTTATTTTCAAAGATCACCCGCTCTCGGCCTCTTGTCTCTTGAGAAATTATATCGCAATAAACACAGCGGTCCCGATAATTAAAATATTGTTTTGCCCCCTCTAACTCACCCTTTAAACTCTTTGGGCAAACCGGAAGAGCAATCAATTTACTACGGCAATGTGTCAAATTAGAAGACCCGGCAGCTGGTTTATGGTTTTTAAAAACAATAGTATATTTAAGACGTTTATCTTTACTATGTTCAATTATCCGCTCTTGATAGATTTTAAGAACTTTGGCAATTTGCGCCGTATCTAATTGATGCATCGACCTTATATGTTGGGGGGTCTCAATAATTATCTCATGAGCCCCAACCCCGTTCATCATGTCATAGATACCGTGCGGCCTCTTAATTAACTCACTACCATTGCTAAGGAGCGGATTTATACTTGGAACAACCCTTACGTCCCAGCCGGCAGCATTAGGCTTACTCCCCTGGGCTCGTAAAGCAGTGATTTCCTCGGGGGTGTTTTCTTCACGGCCCTCACAAAAAGGGCAAAAAACATCCTCGGGGCTTTTCTCCTTGATCGACTTAAAATCATTAGGCCTTTTAGCTCTTTCAGTAGCTATTATAACCCAGCGGCCAATTATCGGGTCTTTTCTTAACTCTGGCATATTTATATATTTATAATAAGGTTAGTTAGATAAAAAACCAAAAGCACAGAGTCGATTTTTAGAGCTGCTAAAGGGGAATATTATAACAACCGCAAGGCAAAATGCAAGGTATTTTATTACCGGATAACTTTAATGAATCTTCGCTTGCCAACCTTAAGTATTAAGCCCTCGGATGGTATTTTCACAGTCTGATCGGTGAGAGTTTCGAATTTATTTAATGAAAGAGTGGAGCTACTTACACTTCCCTGAGATAATAACCGTCGGGCCTGGTTCTTTGAAGGCACCAAATCGTAATCGTGTAATAAATCTATGATATTTATCTCTTCGCCTGCCTTATGCACCGGCATATCTTGAGGAAGTTTTTTATTAGAGAATACTCTTTCAAACTCTTCTTCTTCTTCTTTGGCAGCTTCTTCATTATGATAAAAAGAAACTATTTCTTTAGCTAATTTCAGCTTAGCATCTCTGGGGTGAAGTTTTTTCATCTGTTCAACATCTAAATCAGTAAGTAACCTGAAATACTCCCACATTACCTCATCGGAAATACTCATAATCTTACCAAACATATCCTTAGAATTTTCACTTACTCCGATATAGTTGTTCAAAGATTTCGACATCTTATTCTGGCCGTCTAAACCAACTAAAATCGGCATAGTAATAATCGCCTGAGAAGGCTGCCCAAAGACTTGTTGAAGATGACGGCCGACTATTAAGTTAAATTTTTGATCGCTTCCGCCGAATTCAATATCAGCTCCCAGCATACAAGAATCATATCCTTGAATTAAAGGATAAACTATCTCGAGCATGGTTAAAGGTTTATTTTCCTGAATGCGTTTTGAGAAATCATCCCGCTCTAATATCCTGGCAACGGTATAAGACGAAAGCAACGAAAGAAATTTCGTTAAATTCATCTTTTTATACCATTTACTATTATAGATTATCGTAGTCTTTTTTTTATCGAGAATTTTAAAAGCTTGTTTGGTATAGGTAGCAGCATTTGACTTTATCTCTTTATCGCTTAAAAGCGGACGCAGAGCAGTTCTGCCGGAAGGGTCTCCAATTTTGGCTGTAAAATCTCCGATAATTAAATTAACCTGGTGGCCTAAGTCCTGAAGTTTTCTTAATTTTCTTAACAAGACAGTGTGGCCGAGGTGAATATCTCTTGCGGTAGGGTCAAACCCAATCTTAAGCTTCAAGGGCTTATTTTTCTCAAAGGAACTCTTTAACTTAGATTCTAACTCCTCTTTGGAAATTAAATCTAAAGAGTTCTCTTCGATAGCTTTAAGATGTTGGGCTATCTTGCTCTTCATCTATTTTGGCGGAAAGCCCAATTTTTGCTGAGCCTGGATCGATTTTTATTATCTTTACCTCTAACTTATCTGCCGGATTTAAGTTTTCCAGTTTTTCTTTTTCAATCTCTCCGGAAAATACCAAACCCTCTAAATCGAATTCTTTATCTATTGAGACAAAAACTCCGAAATTAGTTATCTTTACTACTTCCCCCTCTAAGACCGTTCCGATTGGGAACTTCTCTAAGATTTGAGGCCATGGGTCATCATGGAGCTGTTTTTGGCCTAAGATTACCTTCTTATTCCCTCTATCGATTCCCAAAACTTTACACTCTACGCTCTGGCCTTTCTTAAAGACTTCTTGAGCTCTGGAAATTCTTTTAGTCCAGGAAATATCTTCGTTATATATTATCCCTTCAATCCCATTCCCTAAGTCAACATAAGCACAGCCATCACCGAAGCCGGTAACTTTACCTTTTATCGTAGTGTCAATAGTAACTAAGTTCTCAACATCTTCCCAAGGGTCTTTCTCAAGCTGCTTTATACTTAAAGAAATTTTTCTTTCTTGAGGGTCAACATTAATGACTTTAGCCTCTACAGTATCTCCGATAGCAAATGCTTCCTGAAGATTAATAAACCTCTTAGTCCAGGAAATTTCACTAACGTGGGCAAGGCCTTCAATTCCTTTTTCTAACTCCACAAATATACCGTAATTCTGAATATTGGTAATTCTACCCTTAATAATTGAGTCTACCGGATACTTTTTATCGATTTCCTGCCAAGGATCAGGGGTCATCTGTTTTAAACCTAAGGAGATTTTCCCTTTTTCCTTATCAAAACCAAGGATCATTACTTGAATTTCATCACCAACAGCAACGATTTCTGAAGGGTGAGTGATTTTTTTCCAGCTCATATCAGCAATATGAAGCAAACCGTCAACTCCGCCAAGGTCAATGAAAGCACCGAAATTAGTGATACTTTTAACCCGGCCCTTCATTATCTTTCCTTCTTCGATATCTTCCCAAATCTTTCGGCGTGAAACTTCTCTTTCTGCTCTTACTGCATCTTTACGGGAAATAATAAAACTTCCCTTGGCCTTGTTCATTTTAATAATTTGAAATTTATAGGTGTTTGAAAATACCTCTTCGGGATCGATGTTCTTAAAAGAAGATAGGCTCTGAGGCAAGAATCCTTCTACACCAAAAACATTTACCATGTAGCCGCCCTTAATTTTACGTGCTACTACACCCTCAACTAAATCTCCTTCATCGTAGCTGTTAGCTAAAGTAGTCCAACCTTTCTGTTCACGAGCCCTTCTAAATGAAAGGATTATCTTTCCTTCTTCATCTTCGACATTTTCGACGTAGACATCGATTTCATCAAGCCCTTCAAGGTCAACCCCTTTAAATTCTTCACGTAATATAACACCTTCGGATTTATAGCCAACATCGACTATTACCTCAGTAGGGGTTACGCTAACAATTTTCCCCTTTACGATTTCTCCTTCGTGTAATTCCTTAATGCTATCGTAATAAGCATTTTCCAGTTCTGTAGAAATATTTTCCATTACTTTAATTCCTCCTTGAAAAAATTTTTACAATTATCTCCCAAATTGTTTTCTTTGTCAACAGCTAAAAAAATTATCATAAATACTATTTAAACCTCTTATTTTTAAAGACTTTTTATCTTATCGATAACTTTCTGGGTTATCTTTTCTTTATCTTCATTATAATCGATATTATCGATACCGGAAAACTTAACTTTTATCTTTCCCTTTTTGAAAAATTTAACTCCTTTAGGCAAAATTCTATCGGTTCCCGATATCTTGGCAACTACAATTGGCGCTTTTGATCTTTTTGCCAGAAATCCGACCCCGGAAGATGCTTCATCAAGGCTTCTTTCCCGGGAACCTTGAGGAAATATAAGCAAAGGTTTCTCTTTCAAAATACTAATAGCCTGGCGCAAAGCTTTTATATCGCTGCTATTTCTAACCAAAGACACCGCACCAACATCTTTTAAATATAAAGCGAAAAATTTATTTTTAAATAGTTCTTGCTTAGCAAGAAATCCGACCTTTCTTGGAGCTGAAGATGCTAAAACCGGGGGATCCAAATTGCTCAAATGGTTTGATGCTAGTATGAAAGGGCCTTTTTTAGGAAAATGCTCTCTACCTTGAATTTCTAAACCAAAAAATAATTTAAAAATACAGCGGCAGGTAAAAGTAGAGACCCTATAAAGCATAGATCATCTTTTTACCAAGGTCAACCAAAGCCTGGCCTTCCTTTTTAGTTTTACTTTCAGCATAAACTCTTACAATCGGCTCGGTCCCGGATTTTCTAAACATTAACCAATTATCTTTAGTTATCAGCTTTATCCCGTCAAGAGTATTTATCCTCTCAATTTTTTTACCGGCTAAAGTTTTTGGAAGCTTCATATCGGATAAACTCTTTTTCAAGCTCTTAACCGGAAGTGAAGTTCGGGTATAATAATGCCGGCCGAATTGCTTATAGAATTTTAAAAGGAGTTCATTGAATTTTACACCTTCGGTTGCTATCATCTCAAGCATAATCAAAAATGCTGCTGAGCCATCTCTTTCCGGAACATAACCGTCAAAACCAATTCCTCCGGCCTCTTCCCCTCCGATAGCAATAAGGCCTTCTTTAAATAAATTAGAAAGGTATTTAAACCCTACCGGGGTTTCATAACAGGCAACCCCTAAAGACAAAGCTACTTTATCTATCACATCGCTGCCGACAATAGTCTTTCCGATACCTCCCTTTGCCTTTCGATTTTTAATCATATGAATTGCTAAAAGCGGCAGAATAACTTGGGCATTGATATAATTCCCCTTGCCGTCAACCATAGCAATTCTGTCGGCATCGCCATCTAAAACTAAACCTAGGTCATAATTTCCTTTTTTAATCTTGGAAATCATTTCACCTAAATTGCTTTCAACCGGCTCAGGATGTATTCCCCCAAAAGAAGGATTGTGCTCATTGTGTATATACTCTACTTTTATATTGCTTTTTGGGCCTAATATTTTATCAACAAAACCGACGCCTGAACCATACATAGTATCAATTAGAACTTTTAATTTCAGCTTTCTGACTTTAGTTAAATTTATAAATTTCTTCAAAAAACTTATCTGCTCTTTGGCTAAATCTTTAATAACAAGAAGTTTTTTCTGCTTTGCTTTTTCCAGGTCAATTTCTTTTATCTTCGTTTTTCTCAAAAGCTTCTCCACAGCATTAGTTATTGATTTATCGGCTGAACCGCCTTGAGGGGTTTTTATCTTTAAACCATTAAATTGAGCCGGGTTATGAGAAGCAGTTATCATAACTCCTAAATCATATTTATTATATAAACAATGGTAACTAACCGTTGGGGTAGGCACATCTCTATCAGATAATACTACTTTTATATTATTAGCTGTTAGAACCCCGGCAACGCTTTGAGCGAATTCTTTGGAAAGAAATCTGCGGTCATAACCAATAACAACTTTTTTTGACTTTCTTACCTTTTTCTTAAGATAATCGGCTATTGCCTGTGAAACTATCTTTACATTTTCAAAAGTAAAATCCTCTGCAATAACTGCTCTCCAACCGTCTGTACCGAACTTAATCATTCCTGCTCCTTTCTTAATGGTTAAGGTTTCTTTTTTACAAGTAAAGCTTATGCTTATTAATGTATTCCGACACTCTATCTCTGAGAAGATATTTGACTAATTTGCCTTTACTTATTAGATTTCTTATCAAAGAAGATGAAATTTCTACCTGTTTAATATCAACGATTGTAAAATTATTTTTGGAATCCAAAGGATGGTCTTGCCTCTTAGCCACTACTATATTAACTGCATTTTTAATTGCTTCGGGCTCCTTCCAGTTTGAAAAATCATTGGCTAAATCCGAACCAATAATAAGGTAAAAATCATCCTCTGGGTAATTACTTTTTAATTCCCTTATCGTATCTATGGTGTAGGAAATATCTCCTCTTTTTATTTCTAAATCCAGAGCTTGAAACTTATCGTTATCTTCTATAGCTATATTTAACATCTCCAATCTTTTCTCTGCCTCAACCTCATTATTGTTTTTATGCGGAGAAATATTGGTTGGGATAAAAAATACTTTATCAAGTCCCAATGCCTCTAACACATCTTGAGCTAAAATTAAGTGCCCAATATGGGGAGGATTAAAAGAGCCTCCCAGTATGCCTATCTTCATAAGGATAAAGGTTCAAGGTTAAAGGTTAAAATAAAATACATATTATTAAATATCCTTTCGCTAAAAATAAAGATTTGTTTTTTTAATCCCTTTTATTTCCAAAGTTATTATTCTTTTCTTCCACTTTTTCCTTTTTCCTTTATCCTTTAACCTTACTTGCGGATTTGGCCAGTTCCTTTTGCTATGTACTTATAAGTCGTTAATTCTTCTAACCCCATCGGGCCTCTGGCATGCAGTTTATCGGTAGAAATACCAATTTCAGCCCCAAGCCCAAATTGATAACCATCACTGAACCGAGTAGAAATATTTATAAAACAACAAGCCGAATCAACTTCTTTAACGAATTTTTTTGCAGCTGTCTTATTTTTAGTAATAATTGCATCAGTATGCCTGGAACCATAAGTATTAATATGTCTTATGGCCTCATCTATCCCGCTTACAACTTTTATTGAAATTGTTAAGTCAAGGTATTCTGTACTCCAATCTTTTAGGCTAGCTTTAGAGGTGCCGGTTATAATCTGGGCGGTTTTGTTGTCGGCTCTTATCTTAATCCCTAAAGAATCGAATTCTTCCTTTAGCAGCGGTAAGAATTTTTTAGCTATTTTATTATCAACAAGTATAGTTTCAACCGCATTACAAACCGAAGGCCTTTGGGCCTTAGCATTTGTTGCTATCTTTAGAGCTTTTTTTAAATCAGCATCTTTATCAACCAATATATGGCAAACTCCCTTATAATGTTTAATTACTGGAATGCTTGAAAGTTCAACCACTTTTCTTATTAAAGTTTCCCCACCCCGAGGAATAACCAAATCTAAATATTGATCTTGTTTCAAAAGTTCATCTACTGTTTTATGATCGGTCTTCTCAACTATAAAAAATACTTTAAAATCAATACCGCTTTTTTCCAAAGCGCTATTAAGTACTTTAGCAATAGCTTTATTAGAATTTATAGCATTACCCCCGCCTCTTAAAACACCAACGTTAGAAGTCTTAAACAACAAACCCACGCAGTCGCTGGTAACATTGGGACGGGCTTCATAAACAATTAAAATGTTTCCAATAGGAACTCTTACCTTTTCAATCGTAATACCGTTTGGCCTTTTAGTCTTTGATATCACTTCACCGACCGGGTCATTTAACTTAGCTACTTCAGCCAATGAAAGGCTCATTTCCTTTATCCGTTTCAGATTTAACCTAAGGCGGTCGATGAAACTCTGCTTTAGATTCTTTTTCTTGGCGGCTTTAATATCTTTTGCATTTTCTTTAATAATGTAGTCTTTATTTTCAATTATGGCAGCTGCCATAGCTTTAAGAGCTCTATTTTTTTTGGCAGTAGATAAATTCGTTAATTTGTAAGTTGATTCCCGGGCTTGTCTTACTAATTTTTTTACATAAGTACTCATAATTAATCTTTCCTGAATTTGCTATAAGGATGATAAACCCAACCGTCAACGGCTTTGGTAAAATTATCCCGGTGAATTACCTCTTTTTCAAAACGCTTACCCTTATACTTTAGGTCCTCGGAACTATAATTGACCAGCCCGATACCCAAAGTTATCTTTTCCTTATCCGCTACTACAACAGCATCGCCTTTATTGAAATTACATTCAACGCCTACTATCCCAACTGCTAGCAAACTCTTACCTTTATTTAATAAGGCTTCCCTTGCCCCTTTATCGATAGTTATGACTCCTTTTATCTGCTTGCTGTGAATCCATCTTTTACGTGATTTATCAATATTCTTCGAAGGCAAAAATAATGTCCCGATATTGGCACCTTCAATTATTTTAGAGATAACTTTACTCTTTCTTCCATTGGCGATACGCACGCTTATCCCGGAAAGATTAGCCTTAGTTGCCGCCATTAGCTTTGTATCCATACCGCCTTTAGTATGGGCTTTATCTTGTTTTTTAACTAAATCTTTTATTTTCTTATCTATCTGGGAAACTTTCCTAACTAACTTCTCTCCTTTTAATAATCCTTCGATATCTGAAAGAATTATCAATTGTTGGGCACAAATTAAATCGGCTAAAAAAGCTGAAAGCCGGTCATTATCGCCGATTCCAATCTCCTCATGCGAAACAACATCATTTTCGTTGATTATCGGCACAGCTGCTAAGTTTAATAGTTTCTCGATGGTCTTTTTAATATTCATATAGCGCTTGCGGTCATCAAAATCATCCCAGGTTAAAAGAACTTGGGCACAATTGCGTTTATACTTTTTAAATTGTGCATTAAAGATATCCATGAGCATTATCTGGCCCAATGAAGAAATTGCCATAAGCATGTGAGTATCTTTAGGCTTTCGCTTTAACTTTAGTTGATTCATCCCGCAAGCAATGGCTCCGGAACTAACCACCAAAACTTTATAGCCTTTTTCTTCAACCGAAAGGATATCTTTAACCAGCCTTGAAACCAAAGCTTTATCAAGTTTACCTCCCGGAGCGATAACACTACTTCCGATTTTAACTACAATTTTTTTAGCATTTTTAACCATTTTATTTGATCTTTTACTACTTTGTAATGATAGCTACTATTTTTTTCTTTAAATGCTCGATACCGGTTTTTTCCTTGGCTGAAACCGCAATTAAACTTCTTTCTTTTATCGTTTTATCTATTTTATCAATTTTATTCAACAAGTAAAAAATTTTTTTCCCTTTTAGCAGGGATTTATCGAAACTCTCGATTTCTTTTTTTAAATCCGCATATTGGTTTTTATGATTATCTTGGTCATCGCTAATTAAAATTATTATCTTACTGCGCAAAATATGCCTTAAAAACCTATTTTCCGGTGTTTCCTTGTTATCTTTACTTTTTTTAACCGCAGGAGTATCTAGGACTCTGAATTGATGAAAATCATATTCACTCTTGGCCCAAATGCAAGAGGTGGTCGTAAAAGGATAGTGGGCAACTTTATAATTATGTCCGGTAAGTAAGTTAAAAAGCGAGGTTTTGCCGCTATTAGCAAAACCAACCAATGCTACTTCATTTAGTATCCGATAATCTAAAATAACCTCTTTTTCTTCGCCCGGCTGGGCTGGAATAGTATAATCTCTTTTATAATTGCCTTTACCGCCACCGCCGCCACGGCAAATCAAGAACTCATCATTTTCGCAGGTAATATCACAAATTAATTTATCACTCGCCGGCTCTAATACCCTAGTCCCCAAAGGCAACCCGACAATTAAATCCCGGCCGTCCTTTCCCTTCTTATTCTGCTGGCCTCCGTTGCTGCCATCTTGAGCAATGAATTTTTTATTGCCTTTAAATTTACTTAAATCATAAAGATGAGGGTTAGCTTTAATAATGACGTCTGCGCCGGTTCCGCCGTTTCCGCCGGAACCGGTTACTTTCCGTGCAGAAAGACTTTTTAGAGAAGAACTGCCCTCTCCACCTGAACCTGAACGGAAAAAAACTCTTGCTTTATCGACAATCACGATTGCGGTTTTTGAGAAGAGCTTGCAACTATGCGGGTGATTTTAATAGTTGTGTAAGTTTGGCGATGCCCTTGTTTTTTGCGGTATTTCTTACGGCGATTATACTTATAAACTATAGTCTTTTTTGACTTCTTCTCGCCTTCGATTTGGGCTTGGACTTGGGCTTTTTCTAAATAAGGTTTGCCAACTTTAGTCTTTTTATCATCAGCTAAAAGCAATACCTTATCAAAAGTTACCTTGCCTTCTTTTTCTTTTAGCTTCTGAACGTCTAAGACGTCGCCTTTTTCCACTAAATACTGTTTTTTACTAATTTCTACTACTGCTAACATAGGTAAAAATATAACATAACCCCCTACCGGCGTCAAGCTTTTATTGTTGTTTAGAACTTACTCTTTAGGGTTATATCCGGATTTTTTTATTTTATCTAAAGCCTTCTGCCGCTTTATCTTACCTTTTATTTTTATTTTTTTATTATGAATATCTACCGAAACATCGTCAATTTGTTTCTCTTTTTTTAAATTACCTTCCAAGGAAAGTTTGCAATTCTGGCAGTGAATATCCGGTACATCAAATTCTAAATCGCATTTTATTTCTTTGGGTTTGCTCCTAAGGAGAGAAAAAACAATTATTCCAATTAAAATTATCGAAGAAATTAACTTATATTCAAAGGCTAAAGCTTTACCGGCACCGGTAACCAAGCTCTGGTTTTGAGCAAAGAAACCCCACATAAAATTAAACAATAAACCCAATAATAAAGCAACCACGGCAATACTGGTTAAATAAAGATAAAATGATTTTTTTCCTAATTTTGCCCGGACAAAAGATAAAGTAATCGCATTAGTTGCCGGGCCAACGATCAAAAATATCAGGGCTGCTCCCGGAGAAAATCCCTTAGCAATCAATGAAGCTGCTATTGGAATTGAACCGGTTGAACAGACATATAAAGGTATGCCTACCCCCAAAGCTATTAAAAAATCCAAGGGAAAAGATAAGTATTGAGAAAATAATTCTTTAGGTATAAAAGCCGATATTGCTCCTCCGATTACCGTTCCTACCAACAACCATTTACCGATATCATTTGGTATTTCAATAAAAGTGTACCCAAATGGTACCCGTCTCCGTACTCCTCCGTA
>CAZGLF010000002.1:0-22839 GCA_964526615.1 uncultured Planctomycetia bacterium | reverse complement strand
AAAAGTGTATCTAAAGAATTCCTTTAATTTAATTTTTTTCTGGATTTTTTTATGAGTGTGTTTTGGTATTGGGGTAAGAACTTCCTTTTTCCCTTGAGTAAAATAATCCAACAACCCTAAAGTTATCCCGGAAACGAAAGCTGCTATTGTCCTAAAAATCGCAAACAAAGGCCCCAACAAGGAATAGCTGGCAAAAAAAGCATCAACTCCGGTGGTTGGGGTTGAAACCAAAAATGAAAGCACACTTGATTTATGGGCCCCGTCCCGGCGCAACGAATTGGCCAAAGGTATGACTCCGCAGGAACAAACCGGCAGGGGAACACCGAATACACTTGCCTTTACTACCGAAGACACCCCGCCTCTTCCTAGATGATGGGAAATAAACTCTTTACCTAAAAATATATGGAGTAAACCTGAGATAATTATCCCTAAAAGAAGATAAGGAGATACCTCAAGCCAAAGATAACCGGTTTCCTTAAAAAAATTGCTTATTATATCTAACATTTACTTAACGAAGTTCTTTAGGAGCTAAATCCACAATTTCTTCCACATCCATCTCGATCAAATATTCAGGCTGAGGGAATTTAGCTTCAGGTTGGTTAGAGGATTTTTTATCATTCTGGATATTCTTTATCACCCTTTTAGAAATTCTATTTACAACTCTTTGTTCCCACTCTTTAATAACCTTATCTTTAATATCTTCCCGCTTAACTATTTTAGCCGTCCCCTTTAAGGTATAGCCTCTAAATTCATGCTCATTAACACAAGTTGCCGAAATATTTTTGTTTTTTTTGAGATTATTTAAAGTGTGTGCTCTATATAGGTCGATAAAAAATAATCTACCTTCCTCATCTAAGCCAACAAACCCTTTAGCTGAGCAATGAATTGAACCTTGAGGGTCTAGGGTAGAAACAATGGCAAAACCTTGTTTTCCCAAAAAGTTCGCTATATTTTGTGGTATTGGTATCATTTTAAAATTTAACTCTCTTTTTTAAGATACTGTTTTAATAGGCTCAACTTAGTATAATGATCCTTTTCTTCCTGGATAACTTTATCTAAAACCGGCTGTTTGTCTAAAGTTACATACTCTTTGAAGGCTGAATATACTGCTATTGATTCTTTCTCAATATAAATTCCAAAATTTATAGCTTCTAAATCCGAACCAAACAATTCTTGAGCTTTTTTTTCTATTACTTCCGGAGTAACAATATATTCTGAAGCGATAGCCCGCATATAACTATCGACTTCTCCGCCGATTTTCTCATTAGTTATATATTGGCCTTGGTTTTCAAGCATCTCTTCAAAAAATTCACGATGTTTGACTTCTTGCTCTTTTAAAAATTTCCAGACTTCTTTTATCTTTTCATTGTCAGCTTTTTCTTCCAAAGCCTGGTATAATTTCTGGCCGTTTTTCTCAACATTTATCGCTATCTTTAAAATTTCCTGGGGGTTATAGCCATCACTCATAGTTACTCCTCCTTTTAAAAGGCTGATTTTATTTAAGGATTATTCTTGAACTTTTTCGAATTGGGTTTTATCAACCCCGCAAACCGGACAAACCCAAGAATCAGGTATATCTTCAAAAGCCGTACCGGCTTCAATACCGCCATCAGAGTCACCTACAGCCGGATCATAGATATAACCGCAAACTACACACTTGTATTTTGCCATTTGCCGCCTCCTAGCTAATTATCTAATCTTTAAAAAATAATTTTATCATAGCTCCATTGGTTGTAAAGCTCTATATCAAAAAGGGTTATTGCAATATAGCAAGGTTAATACTTATTACTAAAATAGCAGCGACCCCCCCCGTTTCCACCCCGTAGGTGGAAATACTGATAGCAACCAGTATAGAATAACCATATTTCCACCTACGGGGTGGAAATATGGTGCTTTATCTTAACATTTTGGCTTAGCAATAATGAAATTGTCTCAAAAAGTAAAAAATCCAATGTTTTCAAGCATTTTAATGATTTAGCCTTGTTTAATTATCCCCCGCCTAAAGTTTGGGCTAAATCCTCTTGGACTGTAGTTATTGGTTTAATATTGAACTTATCAACCAGAACTTTTAAAACATTTTCTGAAACAAAAGCCGGCAAGGTTGGCCCCAACCTTATATCTTTTATCCCCAAAGAAAGTAAACTAAGCAGGATACAAACTGCTTTTTGTTCATACCAAGAGAGAATAAAAGAAAGCGGCAGATCATTTACGCTGCAATCAAAAGCTTTAGCTAAAGCCATCGCTATTTTAACTGCCGAATAAGCATCGTTACATTGGCCGCAATCCAGCAAGCGAGGAAAATCTCCAATGGTGCCGAAATCAAGGTAATTAAACCTAAACTTTCCACAGGCTAAGGTCAAAATCATGCAATCCTTGGGAACTTTTTGAGCAAATTCAGTAAAGTAATTTCTTCCCGGCCTGGCCCCGTCACAGCCTCCGATTAAATAAAAATGCCTAATACTTTTAGCTTTCACCGCTTCAATAATTTTATCAGCTAAGCTTAAAACTGTCTTATGCCCAAACCCAACCAAAATTTCTTTACCTTCTTTTTCTTCCTTAAAACCGCCTATCTCAAAGGCTTTATCTATTACCTTAGAAAAGTCTTTCTTCCCATTATTTTCTTCGATATGTTCTGTACCCGGCCAAGCCACAAGGCCAGTTGTGAAAATCCGGTCGCTGTAAGAGGTTTTTGGCTCTTGGATACAATTGGTAGTCATCAAAATAGCCGCCTCGATGTTATCAAATTCTTTCTGCTGATTTTGCCAAGCTGAACCAAAATGCCCGGCTAAATGCTGGTATTTATTAAGTTCGGGGTAGCCGTGAGCTGGCAGCATCTCTCCATGAGTATAAATATTTATCCCTTTACCCTTAGTTTGTTCTAACAGCTGTTTTAAATCCTCTAAATCGTGCCCGGAGACTATGATTGCCGGCCCTTTCTTAATACTCAAAGAAACTTTTTTCACTCCCGGTGTGCCGAAAATATCATTATGAGCTTGATCCAACAATTCCAAGCATCTTAAATTAACCTTTCCAAATTCCATTATTAAATTTAAGTAATCCTGGACTCCTAAACCATCATTTATCAAAGAAGCTAATCCTTTATAAAAAAACCCTGCCACCTCTAGGTCTTCTTTGCCTAAAATAAAAGCATGGTCATAATAAGCCGCCATACCTTTTAGCCCATAAAGCAATATCTCGCGCAAACTTTTTATATCCTCACTCACATTTGAATCGCCAACTAACTCTGATTCATGAGCTCTTTCCAATAACTTTTCAAATGTATCTGTCAGCTCTGTATTTACTTTGTCCGGTAATTTTTCCTTATAATCTTTATTTAAAAGTGTGTCTTTTAATTCTTCTTTTACTTGATAAGTTTTTCTAATCATTGTCTCGATTCTTTTTGGGTCAAAATTAACGTTAGTTACTGTAGTAAATAAATTTTCTACAATAAGCAAATCTATATTACTATTACTGTAATTGAAACTTTTTAATTTTTCCCCTAAATAACCAATAGCCTCGGTTAGCTCAATTAATAAATCCTGCAAAACTGCGGTATCTTCATTTTTCCCACAAACTCCTCTTACAGTACAATGTTGGCCGCCGGCTGTTTGTTCACACTGTCTACAAAACATACCCATAATATCCTCCTTGGTTTAAGTATTGTCGGCTAAAGATTGAAGACTTACCCCTTTTATCTCGCCTTCAACGTATTTTTCAATCTTCTTTATCTTCTTTCGTAAAGGACAGGTTTTCCGATTAAAACAAGGTTTTCCACGAAAAATGCAATTAATAAAAGATATCTTACCTTGAAATATTTTAATTAAATCTTTAAGAAATACTTTTTCGGGCGGCTTATTTAAAGAAAAACCTCCCCCTTTTCCCTTTATTGACTTAAGTATTTTCTCCCGGCTCAGTGTTTGTAATATCTTACGCAAAAAAGAACGTGAAATCTTAGTCTCTTTCTCTAATTCCCCCACCGAGACTGTTTTATTTTTAGATTTTAAAATATGTAAAAGTGCCCTTACTGCGTAATCGATATCTTTGGTAATCAACTTCATGCTTAAATGATACTATATTAGTATCCTTATGTCAAGAGCTAAATTCCCTTTTTTTTAGATCTAAAAAGCAAGGTAGATTATTGAATTTTTTGGTTTGGGTTAAGGCTTGTATATCTTTGTAAAGCTTTTGGTATAGAAAACTTTTCCTCGGCGACGGTTTTATAAAAAATATTTCCCTGTTCTTCGATATTGACTGCAAATTTAAAAATATCTTCGAATTTATACTCTCTCATAAATCACCTACTTAATAATTCCTGAAATAATGATTTGTGATATTTTTCTTCCTCTATTATTTTGGATAGTTCTTTTTTTGTCTCTTCCCCAGAAACCTTTTCCAAGCAAGATTGATAAAATTCAATTGACCTTTGCTCAATCAATATGCCCAGCTTTAAAGCTTCTTTAGGGTCATTAACTATCTGCTCTACATCTTCAATATGATTAAGGTAAGGCTGAATAATTCCAAAACTCATCGCATCTAAAAGATCATTGTCTTCCTCTGGGTCTTCTTTTTCTTCCCTTAGCCGAGTTAAGGCATCCTGAAAATACCTGATGTGCTCATTTTCTTCTCTCCCTAAAAATTTTAAAGTCCCTTTGAGCTTTTCATCTTTGGTTTCCTGGGCTAATTTTTCATAAAAATCCAAACCGCTTTTTTCAACATTTAAGGCTATCTTATAGGCATCGAATTCATCGAAATCCACAATAACCAATTTACCGTCTTTTTCCTCAATCCGCATTAGGCCTCCTTTTTCAAAGCTTTTATTAATTCTGCGCAAAACCGCGATAAATCATAAGGATTTCTTGAAGTTATTAAATTACCGTCAACTACTACTTCTTGATCAAGAAATTCTGCACCGGCATTTACGATATCATCTTTTATCGCGGAAAAGCTGGTTGCTTTTTTCCCTTTTAATATCCCGGCTGAAACCAATACCCAGCCACCGTGGCAAATTGAAGCCACTATTTTTGATTTCTCAAAAAGTTCTTTCACAAAATTATTTATCTTGGGCTCTCTTCTTAAAATATCAGGTGCATATCCTCCCGGGATAACGACAGCTGAAAAATCATCTGCATTCACCTGTGAAATCGATAAGTCTTGGGTAACCGGATAACCAACTTTACTTTTGTATTCTTTCTTGCCGGTACCAACAAATACTGCCTCAATATTATCTTCTCTTAAACGAAGGTAAGGATACCAAACCTCTAAAACTTGATATTGGTCTTGGACTAAAATTGCAACTTTCTTCATAAGGCCTCCTACATATTCCAACTACCTTTTTCTTGGGCCACCATTTCTTTTGAACAGCATTTTTCTTTTTTGCTAGATTTTTTCTTCTTGCCGCATACCTTGCAAATATAGGCCTTTTCTTTGCTGGTTTTCCTTTTAACCATTTTTTCCCTCCTTAATTAAAATTTAAGGAGCAGAAGATAGCTTAATAATAATCAAAAACCATCTCCTTCCTTAATGTTTCACTCTATTTTTTCAATATTACTTCTAAGTCTTCGGTTAAAGCTTGCAGGTCTTCTTCATGTTCTACCTCGTCTTGTAATATCTGTAAAATCATATTATAAGTTACCGGGTCTTTACCGCTCACTTCTTTAATCAAGTCGTTGTAAGTAGTAATGGCGCATTGCTCGCCTTTGATATTTTGTTCAAGAATTTTTGCTACAAATGGGTCATCAGGGCTCTCGTACCCACAATTAGTATATTTATACCAATCTTCCGGTGAAAGAAGCGGAGTGCCTCCTAATTGGATTATTCTATTTGTTAGCATATCAGCGTGTCTTAATTCATCATTTGCATGCTGAGTTAACTCTGCGATAACCGCATCTTTCATCGGCCCGGCTATTATCTTAGAACCAATCCAATATTGATAATATGCCAGCCATTCATCAGCAAAGGCTTTGTTAAGCAACTCTACAACTTTTTCAACATCCATGCCGACTATTTCTCTTCCTTTTGTTCCCATAAAACCTCCTTCGTAAAATTAAAAAAATTAACTAATCTAACTTTAATTCTTTTGTGCTCTCCCATAAACCGTGGATATTGCAATAGCTAATTGCTATGAATGTGCCGGATTTTTCGGTTTTAAAACTAGATTTTGCCACCGGCTCAGAATAAATTGTACTGGTATTAGGCCCCTGAGTTGATGCCCCGTGAGCATTGAATTCAGTTTTTGTAATTTGATAGGGAAACTTCTCCCCTTGGGGTAAAAAATATAAGTTAATCCAGCCGATATGGTGTTCTGTAGTATTGGGGTGAGCTATTTCTTTACCAACACTTACAAATACCTCAACGCTTTCGCCCTTTGAAACCGAATCTTTAAATTCTATAACCGGTACGTGTTTTTCACTTTTAAAATCAGCGCTTTGTACTACCTCTTTAATCGAATCCATAATAACTCCTTTCTTAGGTAACTTGTTCTACACTTTTAACCTCAGGAATAGTTTCTCTTAATTTCTGTTCAATACCCATCTTTAAAGTATAAGTGCTCATCGGACAAGAACCACAGGCGCCGGTTAAACGCACCTTAACCACACCGTCATCAGTAACCTCAACCAATTCAACATCTCCGCCATCAGCCTGTAGAGCCGGCCTGATTTGATTTAGGGTTTCTTTTACTTTTTCCTGTAACATCTTCTACCTCCTTATCGTTTTTTAATATCCGGCAAAAATTTCTGCCTTTATGTTTTCCTGTTTACATCCTATTTGCTGACATAAGTCTTTCATTGCTCCTACCATCTTAGGAGGGCCGAAACTAAAAAAGACTCTCTGAGGCCAATCATCTATTTTATCGATTATCAAATCTTTATCTACTCTTCCGGTAATGCAAGTCTTATCTTTAGGTTCACAATCGGTTAAAGTATAAGTTATTTTTAAATTGGGGTTGTCGGCTGCCCAGGAATCAAGCTTATCTTTAAAGGCAATATCTTCATAGCGATTAGAATAAATTAAGATTGCATCAGTATTTATTTTTTTATCTATTATATATTCAATGATTGAGATAACCGGAGTTATCCCAATACCGCCGATTAAAAAAGCTATTTTTTTATGCTCCGGCTTAAAATAACAGCTACCTTGGGGTTCTTTTAAATAAACCTCATCGCCTTCTTTTAAATTTTTTAAACGCAGTGAGAATTGGCTCTGTCTCAACTTTTTAGTAACTTCCAGATAATCTTTAGTAGGAGAAGATGAAAAGGACAAAAATTTATTTAAATTTCCATTTTGGGGGTTATCTTTATCAAAGATTAGCTGGGTAAACTGTCCCGGTAGAAAATCCAAACTTTCTTCTTTTGAAAAACGAAAGCTTTCGACTTCATCGGTTCTTTTTATCCTTTTTTTTAAAATTGCTTTAATCATCCCTTGGCTCTTTGTTTACAATTTCGGCAAACCCCAAAAAAATAGCCTTTCAGATCTTCCACCGAGTGCCCTTCTATTGTTTTTTCTTCTAACACCCGGCAAGGTTTTACCTCAACATCAAATATCATTCCGCATTCTTTGCATAAAAAATGATGGTGCAGGCTACCTCTTAATTCATAACAGGCCCGGTCGGGTTTTATCTTCAATTCGCTTACTATGCCTTTTTTTTTAAAAAGATCTAAAACAGCATATATAGTCGCTAAAGATACTGCCGGAATTTTACCTCTTACCTGATTATAAATCTCTTCAGCTGTTAAATGCTTTTTCTCCTCTAAAAGCAGTTTACAGACCTCAATTCTCTGTTGGGTAAGTTTAATATCTTTACTTTTAAGTAATTCGATGGATTTTTCCATAATTTTTGGGGTTAAATATCAACTTACACCTTATGAAAATTTTGTCAAGAATTACTTTTATAAAGGAATGATTCTTGTCTATCTATACCAAAAACTAATCCTGCTTTCCTTGAGGTTTCTTCTTTAATGCCCTTAGTTTGTTGGTGATAAATAAATTATGAACATAAACTTTTACAACTTTTAAGAGCTGGTGTTATCTGCTCTTTTTTCATCAAAGTAATCAAGCTCATTTATTGGTAGAATTACCGATGTAGCGATATTGGTTAAATGAGCAGCAAGGCGTTTATAATATCTTGCCATAAGGGTAAAACAAACTGCTTTGTTTGCCGATAAGTCACTTGAAGCTAATTTTTCAATTATTGCTTCGCATCTTTTACCAATTTCCCGCTCTGCGGACCAAGACTCTTGAGCAGTACTTTCATCAGATTCAATAAATGCTTTTTTTGTCTTTTGAAACAATTCTAATATTTCTTTATCGATATGATTGAAAAGTTTTCGATACTTTTCTTCATCAATCGGTTCTTTGATAAGCTTTGTAATTTCAAAAAGATTTTTGCAATAATCGCCTAATCTCTCAGCATCTTTTACTACACTCATCAAAAGTAAAGATGTTGATACATCTACTGAAGGCTGAATACTAAGGTGTTCAACCACTCGGGTTCGGATTTCTTTTTCTAGGTCATTTACCTTAGTATCAATTGCGTATATTTTTTCTTTTAAGTTTTCCTGCCTCTGATTATAAATAAGCTCTTTACATACCGAACTAAACATCTCTTCGGTATCATTGAGCATATTCTTAAAATCTTCTAATACTTGGCTTACAAAATCTTTTCCTTTCCAAAATTGTAATAGGTTTTTAAACATAGCCCCCTCCTTATTTGATCAATTTCGATATCAAAATCAATATTCCAGGAATAACAAAAAATACACCCAAAACATAAAAAATAGCATAACGCCTTCGCCTAAAGGCTAATTCGCCTAAACCCTTAGCTAACTTTATAGGTATTTGGCGTATAATTTTTATTGGATAAATACAAGTAACTCCTATTAAATTAAATAAAAGATGAGCAAAAGCAATGGTAATTGCGGCAGCATTTCCGGTTGCAAAAGAAGCTAATATCGCTGTTACAGTTGTTCCGACATTAGCACCCATGATTATTGGATAAGCCAATTCAATGGTTATAATTCCAGCACCGACTAAAGGTATTAATAAAGATGTAGTTATTGAGCTGCTCTGGACAATGGCTGTAAAAAGAAAACCGGCAAATATTGCAATAATTCCCCTTTTTTCAATAATATTACCCAATACTGTTTCGGTTCTTTTTAAAATCAAAGATTTCATTATCTTTACTATAAAATACAAAGCTGAAAATAATAGAATAAGTGAAAATATAAAAACAATTATGTGTCCAATTTTATCGGCCAATCCAATGGTTTTAAGGAATAGATATTCTATAGCGTCAACTGTGGGTGAAACGATAAATTTAATTGGGCTGGTAAATTTTGCGCCTCCAAAATTAAGAAATGATTTAGACAAAAATCCGGCGCTTTTTTGTAAAAAACCGGTAGCAAGCTCTAAAGGAAATAAGATTGACACACATATTAAATTAAAAAAGTCATGAATGGTCGAACCTGTAATGGCTCGTTTAAATTCATCCCGTCTGGTAATATGGCCCAAAGAAACCAAAGTATTAGTAACAGTTGTACCGATATTTGCTCCCATTACTATCGGTATAGCATTACCAATAGTAATTACGCCTCCGGCCACCATACCAACTACTATTGAACTTGTCGTGGAAGAACTTTGTATAATACTTGTTGCTAAAATACCAATAAATAAACCAACAAAAGGATTAGAAGTGGTTGCCAAAAGATTTTGGGCAAAATCTTTTCCGAAACCCTTCAGCGAAGAACCCATCAATTGAATGCTTACTAAGAAAAGGTAAAGGAATACCGCAACCCCAATAATCTTTAATATAACTTTGGGCCCTTCTTGTTTCGGTACTCGTTGTTCCGAATCGATCATATTTTTATCTAAATTAATTTGGCTAATTAGGTGGTTGTTTAAAGAAAAGATATTATAAGAGTAACCTGGCCTATAGTCAATAGAATTAATTTCAATGAAATTATCCTAATATCTCAGTGGTTAATTTTTGGTATTTGAAAAAAGAAACGGGCTTTTACTTGCTTATCTTCTTAACTACCTTAACAGCTTGCACCCCATCGTTAACATATTCGGCTCCGATAGAATGGGCATAGGATTTAGTTATTACTGCGCCCCCGGCGATAAATCTCGCCTTTAGGCCTTGTGCCTTTGCCAAATCAATAACTTCTTTCATATTCACCATGGTGGTTGTCATTAAAGCCGATAAGCCGACTATCGGCTGTTTATGTTTTTTTATTTCTTGGATTATTCTTTGAGTTGAAACATCTTTTCCTAAATCGATAACTGAAAACCCATGGTTTTGCAACATCAAAGCAACAATATTTTTGCCGATATCATGAATATCGCCTTTAACCGTGGCTAAAATGATAATGGTTTTGGTTTCTTTTGTGTTTTTATTTTTTAAATGAGGCTCTAAAGCTTTAAATCCTTCTTTCATCGCCTCGGCACTGGAAATTAACTGCGGCAAGAAATATTGTTTTTTATCAAATAACTCTCCAACCTCATTGATTGCCGGGATCATTATCTCATCGATTAACTTCTGGGGCTCTACTTTATCCTTTAGAGCTTCTTTTATGATGGCTTGGATACCTTCCTTATTACCTTCTAAAATTGTTTGGTGGATTTTCTCCTGAACCGAAAGGGAAGTTTCTTTTGGTTTTTTTTCTTTTTTAAAAGAGCTGGCAAATTTTAAGAATTCTTTTGCCCCCTTATCCTTACCCAACAAAAGGTTTTCGGCCTTTTTGGAATATTTTTTTAAATTATGCGTTGGATTAGCAATAACTACGCAAAGGCCTTCTTTTTTGGCCAAATTATAGAAAGTTGAATTTATTAATTGACGCCGGGGCATTCCAAAAGAAATATTAGAAAGCCCGCATACGCTCTTTGAGCCAAAAGTAGAACTTAACCAGGAAATTGTCTTTAAAGTTTGTTTTGCTGCTTCTGGATTAGAGGAAACAGCCAAAACCAAAGCATCAACGATCATATCTTCTTTTTTAAAACCGAATTTCTTGGCTTCCTTATAAGTTTCTAAAATTATTCTTTTGCGTTCCTCAAACCTCTGGGGTATCTTTTTGCCTTTAAGCGGCAAGAGGATAAACATTGCTCCATATTTAGCGGCTAAAGGCAGGAGTTTTTTCATCTTACTTTCTTCTGCCGATATAGAATTGATTAAAGCTCTTCCCGGATAAATCTTTAAAGCCTCCTCTATTGCTTTGATGTTAGATGAATCGATAACCAAGGGAAGTTTGCTGCTTAAAGATAGTAATTTAACTGTCTCCTTAAGCGCTGCCGCCTCATCTATTCCTGGAACACCGGTATTTACATCTAAAAGGCAGGCTCCGCTGGCCTCTTGTTCCCGGGCTAGTTTTCGAATTAAGGCAGTACTGCCTTCTTTTAGCTCTTTTTGGATTGATTTTTTACCGGTGGGATTTATACATTCTCCGATAATCAGAGGTTTCCTCGACTTATTAAAAAAAATATATCCCCGGGGAGAAGTTAATCCGTTAGGAATTTCTTTTTTGTTGAATCTTGGTTTTATTCTTTGAAGTTGATTTTTCAGCTCTTTGATATGTTCAGGCGTTGTTCCGCAACAACCTCCTAAAAAGTTAGCCCCGGCAGTTGCCAATTTTTTAGCAGCCGATGAAAATTCTTTGGCTTTCATATCAAATTTTGTTTCACCATCGATAAATTTAGGCATGCCGGCATTAGGCTTAGCTACCAAAGGAACCTTGGCGTAAGGCTTTATTTTTTTTATAATTTCAAGCATCTGATTCGGGCCGCTTGAACAATTACACCCCACAGCATCAGCCCCTAAACTTTGCAGAGTAACTAAAGCACTTATTGCGTCGGTGCCGTTTAAAGTCCTTTGATTCTTTTCATAAGTCATCGTAACCATGGTAAACTTATCACTTAATTCTTTAACTGCGATAATGGCCGCCCGAGCTTCTTGGATATCCATCATGGTCTCAATCACAAAAAGATCTACTCCTCCTAAAAGCAGACCTTTCACTTGCTCTTTATAAATTTCTACAGCCTCTTGAAATTTTAAGGGGCCAAATGGCTCAACAAACTTACCGGTAGATGAAATATCACCGGCTACCAAAGCTTTATCATCAACAGCTTTTTTTGCTAACTTTACTAACTTTCTATTGATACCTACTACTTCGGTTAAATTATGCTCTTTTAATTTGATTCGATTAGCACCAAAGGTGCAAGTATATACTATGTCTGAACCGGCTAATAGATAATCTCTATGAATTTGAGTAATTACTTTTGGATTATCTAAAGCCCACTTCTCAGGATTAACCCCCTGGGGCATACCTTTTTTCTGTAATTGGGTGCCGGTGGCCCCATCTAAGATCACAATTCTTTTTTGAAGGATTTTTTTTACCTTTTTTCTCATCTTATTAATTGTTTTTAATACCGCACAATGCGGTGACTGATTTTTCAGGGATAAGTATATACTGTTTAGTTAATTTAACGCCGAGGCGTTTTAAGCCCAGTAAATCATAAATAATCTTTTGATTCTCTAACCCGAAATCTCCGTAACCGGCTGAAAACCTTCTTTTTTCTAAGCTACTATTTTGCCGGCTAAGCTGCCGCCGGTAATAATTCATTATCCAATTAAGGGCCTCATCAGCACCTTCACTGGCTACAGCATCAAAGACCACTGCTTTGGTCATATCCTGCCGGGAAGAATTTTCGTCGATAGCTTCTATTATTTTCGAACCTACAGTAGCAGCTATAAATAATATTGCCCCGGAATCACTCAAGAGGTCAGCTAGTGATTGACTAATTAATTTTTTACCGCCGTCTAAATTTATTCTGTTTTTATTAATACTTTTGATTTTTAATCCTCTTGCCGAGCCTTTTGATTTGATTATATCCAGAGCTTCCTCGATGTAGACATCTACCTGCTGCCTTTGTTTCTCGTTAATCTGGGTCAAACCCTTGGCATATCCCAACCGGGAATATATTTTATCGATTGGCACCCCTAAAGGTATTGGGTCAAAGTACTTTATCGCTGGTTTGATAGCTTTTTCCTCCTTTTTCCTAAATTATACTAATTATACCACACAAAATATCTGGAAAAAGCCTCTATATTTAAATTAGCAGAGGTAATTTTAAGCAGGATTATGAAGAGAATTACTTCTTTTTCTGGTTTTTGAGTTTCTCGGGATGGTGTTTAACTACTTTTGCTTGAACCATATAAATGACATCTTCGGCAATGTAGGTTGCATGATCACAGATTCTTTCAAGGTGACGAGCAACCAACAAAAGCGGCACTGCCCGGGGAGCAACTGTACCATCTTTAACCATATAATCATAAATCAATTCATTATATACTAAATTACGTAACCCATCGGCCTCTGGATCCATTAAAATAACTTCTTTAGCCAAGCCTTCATCTCTCTGGATAAAAGCATCAATTGCAGTACGCACCATCTTTCTGGCAACCAAGGTTAATTTTGGAATATCAATTAAAGGCTTTAATAGCGGCTCATCAGCAATATCTAAGAGGCGCTGGCATATATTCACCGCTAAATCGGCTATTCTTTCTAACTCGGAATTTACCTTCATTCCAGTAGTAATAAATCTTAAATCAATAGCCATTGGTTGATGAAGTGCAAGGGCGTCTATTGCCTCTTCTTCGATTTTTAATTCTAACTCATCGATTTTTTTATCTTCCTCTAATACTTGTTTGGCTAATTTTTTATCTTGAGTCTTTAAAGCCTCGATTGATTTATATATAGCCTCTTCAGTTAAGGTAGCCATTTTTAAGATATCAGTATTTATCTGTTTTAAATCCTTATCAAAATGTCTTTTCATCATATTTGCTCCTTTTTCTAATTAGTGCCTATTTTACTAATTAATTTTTCTACCTTTTTCCGATATCAACCAAACCTTCCAGTAATATAGTCTTCGGTTATCTTCTTAGTCGGATTTGTAAAAATCTTACTGGTAATATCATATTCTATCAACTCTCCAAGCATAAGAAAAGCAGTATAATCAGATATTCGCGCTGCCTGCTGCATATTATGGGTAACAATAATAATTGTATAATTTTTCTTTAATTCCTGAATTAACTCTTCAATTTTTAAAGTCGCTGTAGGATCAAGAGCTGATGCCGGCTCATCCATGAGCAACACTTCCGGCTCAACAGCCAAAGCTCTGGCAATACAAAGCCTTTGTTGTTGGCCTCCAGAAAGGGCTAAAGCGCTGACCCCAAGACGGTCACTAACCTCTTTCCAGAGAGCTGCGTCTTTTAAACTTTTTTCTACCTTTTGGTGGATATACTTTTTGTCTTTTATCCCGTTAATAGTTAAACCATAAGCAACGTTATCAAAAATAGACTTAGGGAAAGGGTTTGGTTTTTGAAATACCATTCCAATTTTTCTCCTTAAATCAACCACATCTACTTTAGAATCATAAATATTCTTACCATCCAATAGGATTTTACCTTTAAGTTGAATATTTGGTATCAATTCATTCATCCGGTTAAAAAGGCGTATCAAAGTAGATTTTCCGCAGCCTGAAGGCCCAATGATTGCGGTAACTCTATTTTGATAAATTTCGAAATCAATGTTTTTTAAGGCCTGTTTTTGGCCATAGAAAAAATTTACATCTTCCAATTTCATCCTGACTTTATGATCCATACTTGCTCCTTTGCTTTTGGCGTAAAACTATTGCTAAAGTTGATATTAAAAGCACTAATACTAACAAAATAAAAGCGCACCCGTAAGCAATTTCTGTTTGCTGCTGGGGGTGGGTGCCTTCGGTCATTAAAGCATAAATATGATAAGGTAAAGCCATAACTTCAGAGAATATCGAAGTTGGATAACCCCTTACATAAAAGGTAGCTGCGGTAAAAAGTATTGGTGCGGTCTCACCGGCAACTCTACCAACACTTAAAATAACACCGGTCAAAATTCCTGACAAAGAACTCGGCACAACTACCTTTTTAATCGTCTGCCACTTGGTTGCTCCTAAAGCCAAAGAGGCTTCCCGGTAGGATTGAGGCACTGCCATAAGCGCTTCTTGCGAAGCTGAAATAATACTCGGTAATACCATAATCCCTAAAGTAAGACATCCCGATAATATTGAAATACCGAAGTTAAGTAATTTAACAAATACCGCCAGCCCAAAAAGGCCAAAGACAACTGAAGGAACACCGGCCAAATTATTAATACTTATTCTGATTATATTAACTACCACGCTCTTTGGGCTATATTCACATAAATATATCGCACAAGCTAATCCCAATGGTAGTGATATAATGATTGAACCTAAGGTTAAATAAAGCGTTCCTACTATTGCCGGAGCAACCCCGCCTTGGGTCATAGCTTTCCTGGGAACCGCAGTTAAAAACTCCCAGCTAATAATCCCGGCCCCGCGCGAAACGATAAAGTATATTAAAGACCCTAAGAAAAATAAAGTTATTATTATACAGAGAAACAAGGCTATAAAACCAATATTTTGGGTATAATTTTTCTTCATCTTCCTAATCCCAACTTTAATCTAAACCGTCTGCTTATCAGCTCAGCTGCAATATTAAATATTAAAGTAATTAAAAACAATATCAACCCAATTGCAAATAAAGCATGGTAATGCGGACTGCCAATAACTGATTCTCCCATTTCAGCAGCAATTGTTGCGGTCATTGGCCTTACTGGCTCAAAAAAAGACTTAGGGATAACTGCTGCACCACCGGTTACCATCAAAACTGTCATAGTCTCACCCACTGCTCTGCTCATACCTAATATTATTGCAGTAGAAATTCCCGAACCGGCTGCTGGCAAAATAACTTTAGTTAAAGTTTGCCAACGGTTAGAACCCAAAGCATATGAAGCTTCGCGAAAACTTTTAGGCACAAAACTTAAAGCATCTTCGGCAATACTACAAACCGTTGGTGTTGCCATAATCCCTAAAATTAAACTTCCAGTAAAAGCCGTTAGGCCAACTGGTAAATTAAGGAGTTTTTGTAAAAAAGGGGCAACTACCACCATGCCAAAAAAACCATAAACTATCGAAGGAATTCCGGCTAAAATTTCAATTATCGGTTTTAAAATCGCCTTTTGCTTAGGTCCGGCTAACTCATTAAGATAAAGCGCACTACCCACACCTAAGGGAACACAAACAAATAATGCTCCTACAGTAACCCAAAGAGTTCCTAACATTAAAGGTAAAACTCCAAAATCAGGAGGCTCATAAGTTGGATACCAATACTTACCGAATAAAAAATCAAATACCCCTACTTCTTTAAATATCGGCAAGCCTTCTTTAAAAAGAATGATTGTAATCCCAATTAAGAAAAAAAGACAAGCAAAAGCTAAAACTGAAAAAATCCACTTATATAATTTTTCTCTGAATCTGTTCATTTTAATTGAATTTATCTTTTCTAAAATATCATTAAAACCTCTCCACAGGCACACAGCTAAAAAACCGTGTGTCTGTGGAGGATTTGAATGAGTATTTACTTAAGGCCTACAAACCCTTGTTCTTCGGCAATTTCTTGGCCTTGATCGCCAGTTACAAAATCAATGTATTTTTTTACATCACCTTTTGGCTTACCATTGGTATACATAAACAAAGGCCTTGCTAAAGGATACTCTCCTGAGAGAACAGTTTCCTTCTTACACTCAACGCCATCTACTACTAAAGCTTTAACTTTAGGAGTAACATACCCTAAGCCAACATATCCAATAGCTCCCGGAGTCTTAGTGACTACTGTTGCAACAGCTTGATTAGAAGCCTCTAATAAAGCATCCGGCCTGACCTTGGCTTTATCTAAAGCTAACTTATTAAAAGCTTCAAATGTTCCGCTTGCACTATCTCGGGATATAACTACAATTTTTCCGCCCCTAGACCATTGTGATTTTTTGCCAGTGTAAATATCTTTTATCTCATCAATAGTAATTGCTTCCCTTACATTGGAAGGGTGCACTATTACAGCTATACCATCCATAGCTACAACGTGAGCTTTAGGTTCTACACCGTTACTTACAGCTCTACTTAGTTCCTTATCCTTTATCGGACGAGAAGCATCACCAATATCAGCGGTTCCATCGATTATCGATGCAATACCAACCCCGGAGCCGCCGCCGGCTACAGAGATACTAATTCCAGGATTTTCATCCATGAATTCCTCTGCGGTAGCTTGAGCAATCGGTAATACTGTAGTTGATCCTTTTATTGTAATATCAGCGGCACTAGCTATACCGCTAATTACCGATAATCCAAGCACCAGCGAAAGTAATAACTTAGCAAACTTCATAAGTTAATCCTCCTTTTACTATTTACTTTGAAAAAACTACTTTTCATCTTTTAAAACTTAATCATCCAATCAACCTGTAAAATGTGTCTTCTTCCGCTTCCTTTGATTTTTTCCATTTGATAATAATCTAGGCCTAAGGAAGTATTTTTACCTAATCCATATGTTAAGGCTACCTCATGTCCCTTCACATCAGTTCCGCCGCTGTAGGCATCTGAATCAGGAAATGTATCTAGCCAGGCATCTTTTTCAAGATGACGATACATATATTTCATCTGCCAATCACCGAAATTATTAACTTTTTTGGCACCGAATTTGATTCCGGCTAAATAGCCGTTTTCTTGGTCTGATGGGTCAGGGTTATGAACGTAGTCACCAAAAATTGCTAAATAAGGAACCAAGCCGCCAAATGGGTTCTTGATAGCTAATTGAACACTTGGTGAGATAGTATTATATTTATATTTCAAGTACCCAGTCGATGACAAAGTGTTGGTTCCGGCTGAATGGTCAAGCGTGCTGTCTTGAACATTGTCGAAAAAATAACCAGCAACTGCTGCTGTCAAAGATACGTCATCGTTAAATTTGTAGCTGAATCCGGGCTGGATAACTGCCATAAATGGGTCTGAGGTATCACCGCCTGATTCATCGAGCACCCAAACACCGGTATTTAGAAATGTGTCTAACCCGTTATCAAAACCTTTTGACAGCTGGATTGATATACCTTCGGGGTTGATATCTGAATCCCATAAAAGATCAGATGGCCTGAAAATCAAACTTTTGATTGATTTTATCTTACCACCTAAAACTGTTGCCCAAGGAGCTGCTTGCCAAGCTGCATAAGCATAATCTAACCTGATATCAGGAGTTGAAAAAGTGTCAGCCATAGTCTGGTTTGTAGAGCGTGGGTCATCTCCGCCGGTTGCCAAGCCTGCTGCTACATTTAATTTATCATTAGCTTTGGTTTCTAAACCAAGTCTAAATCTGTAGCGAGCCCGGTGCCTGTCTTCTGAACCGGTTTTATCTTCCCATTGATAACGAAGCCTCAAATCACCTTTCAGTTTCATCTTTTGAATCCAGCTCGGAAGGCTACTGTAGGTTCCTTTTGCTATTTCTTTTCTTACTTCTTCTTTAGTTTCAGTTAAAATCTGCTGTGCTTCTCCGTGTGAAAGAATTCCTTTATCAACTAATTTTTCCACTAAGATATCAATCTCACCGGCAAATGAAGAGCTCGCAGAAAACAGAAAAACTGATGCTAAAGTTATTGAGGCAAGAATTTTAATCGTTTTTTTCATTTACTTTTCCTCCTTTCTTAAGAATTGTTTTAATGTAGCGAATCCTTACTTCTGTATTGTTAAGTGAGACAACAAGATCATAAAAAGAACCTTTGCGATTTTGCACAACTGCAGTTTGACTTTGCTCTAAATCTCTTATGCTAAAGCGCAAAATCTTTGCAATCGAATTCTGTTCTTTCGTTAGTGACCCTGATGTCATTACTCCCTTGGTTTCTTTTTTGGCTTTATTTATATCCTCATCTGAAATACTTGAACAAAGATTATTAATTCTTTCTTCACCTCCTTTCTTATTTTTTTCAAGTATTGAGATCATAGTATTAATTATGTAAATAATTTCTTAACCTGCGAATACTGGACTCTACTCGTTTTAAAGATTCAAGAGCATAATCAAATTCAAAACCATAGACATTTTGAATCTCTTCTAATAATCTCTGCAGAGTATTCACCTGTGAACGCAAATGGCTTGCAATAAAATCTTTATCTAAACTTGTCATTGTCTGCCTCATTGTTACCTCCTCTTTCATTTTCATCCTTTTCATTCAAGAATAATTTACAACTTTAGTGTGAAGAAAAGATTAAGGAAAAGTGAAATTTTTGTGAACTTTTAATATTGATTTTTGGAAAGTTTTAGAAAAATTTAAGTAATTTTGCCTTAGCTAATTGAGTTTTAGCTGGCTTTAAGAAGAGTGAAGGTAAAAGTGGAACCATAATTGAATTTACTTTCTACCGCTACGCTGCCTTTGTGGGCAACTACAATATGTTTTACTATCGCAAGGCCTAGGCCGGTCCCTCCCAATTGACGTGAACGGCCCTTATCAACCCGGTAGAATCTTTCAAATATCCGTTGAATATTTTTTTGTTCAATTCCGATTCCTTGATCTTTTATTTGGATATAGGCCATATTATTTTTCTCAAAGGCTGATATGGTAACCGTTCCCCCTTCAAGCGAATACTTAATGGCATTATCAATTAAGTTCAAAAATACCTGGCTAATGCTTTCTTTATCAGCCAATACTTTAGCTGTCTTAGGCGGGATATCTATTTTTATTTTTAATCTCTTTTCTTTTATTTTTTTATCCAGCATAACTAAAACCCGTTTTAAAATTGATTTTATACTGCAAGGTTTTAAATCAAGATGTAATTTCCCGGATTCTATCTTTGCTAAATCCAATAAATCATTAACCAAATAAGCCAGGCGCTGGGAATCAGAATGAATTATTTTTATAAATTCTTTAGCATTGGCTTTATCTTCCAAAGCACCTTCTAAAAGAGTCTCGGCATAGCCTTTAATACTAGTTGCCGGGGTTCTTAATTCATGTGAGACATTTGCTACAAAATCCCGGCGGACTCTCTCAAGTTTTCTTAAATCGGTTATATCATGAAATACCAAAACTGCCCCTTCGGTTTTTTTCTCTCTTAGAATCGGAGTTGCATGAATAAGAAGGTGCCTTTCTTCAGGAATTAAAATCGTCACTTCTTTAGTTTCAAGAGATTTTTTTGCATCTAAAATTTTCTCAGCTAACTCCTGTATTTCAATATTCCGTAAGGCCTCAATTGGCTTTTTGCCGACAACTTCTTCTTTTATATAAAATAACTCACATAAAGCCTTATTGACTAACAAAATATTAGCTTGGGAATCTATAACCATAACCCCTTCAACCATACTTAAAAGAACAGTCTCAAGATGGCTTTTACTGGCAGTCACTTGATCGATTCTTAATTTTACCTGGTCCGACATATAGTTAAGAGCTTTTGCCAAATCTTGTATTTCATCATTAGTCCTTAAACGAAAGGTTTTTTTACTAAAATCTCCCCGGGCAATACTATTTGCTACCCAGGACATCTCCTTTATCGGTTTTGAAATAAAAATTGCTACCAGAAAATTTAAAACCAAAGCAAAGGCAAAAGATATAACCAAAGCAAATAAGAGTAGCTTTCTAAGACTGCTTGTAATAAATTCAATTTCTGAAAGCGGAATCGATAAACGCACTATCCCCTGGTTGTTTTGATTGTCGAATAAAGTTGCCAAATAAAGAAGTTCTTTCTCAACAGTTATGCTATATCTTTTACTTTGGCCTAATCCGGTTTTAAGGGCTTGCTGGACCTCAGGGCGGTAAAGATGGTTTTCTAAATTAGCTAATTTTTCTGCATCAAGTTCAGAATCTCCTAAAACCTTGCCAGATGAATTTATAATAGTAACTCTTAAATCTAAATTATTTCCGATTTCATCGGCTATCTGATCTAACTTTTGAAACGAAGCCCCTGATATTAAGCGGTTATCAAGAATTAATTGAACCAGACGAGTTTGACGAAGAAGATTCTTTCTGATTCGCTGATAAGTATAATTGCTTAAATTTTTGTTGAGATAAAAGTATATTGTTGAAAGTATTATTAAGGTTACTAAGGAAAAAATTATTACGATTTTTGACTGTATTCCTAATTTTAGCTTATTCTTCATCTCTAAAGCAATAGCCTATCCCTCTTACGGTCTCAATTAATTTGGCAGCTTTTGATAATTTTTTGCGCAAGTGTTTAATATGGGTGTCTACGGTGCGGGTGGTTACATCGGCTGATATATCCCAGACATCTTCTAGGAGCCTTTCCCGGGATTGAACTCTCCCTTTTCGCTCAATTAGGGTAGCTAAAAGTTTAAATTCCATAGCAGTTAGGTTGATTTTTTTACCCTTATAACTTACTTTATGTTTTGGGATATCCACCACCAAATCACCGGCTTTTAAGATATTTTGGGTTTTTTCTTTTGGCTTTCTTCCTTTAAGAATAGCTTTTACTCTTAAAACTAATTCCCGGGGGCTAAAAGGCTTAACTACATAATCATCGGCGCCTAATTCAAAACCGATTATCCTGTCAATCTCCTCACCTTTGGCGGTAAGCATAATTATTGGAATCTCACTTAAATCAGGGTCTTTTTTTATCTGACGGCAAGCCTCCAAGCCATCGGTCTTTGGAAGCATAATATCTA
This sequence comes from uncultured Planctomycetia bacterium, assembly GCA_964526615.1. Lineage (GTDB taxonomy): Bacteria > Omnitrophota > Gorgyraeia > Duberdicusellales > 4484-171 > CAZGLF01. The sequence continues at coordinate 1,301 of CAZGLF010000002.1, read as the reverse complement.
AAACAATTAAATCAACGTATTCTTTCTCAAGGTATTCTAAAGCATCTTCGGCAGTTATTGTAACATGGCACCTGTAGCCTTCTTTCTCAAAAGTATATTTAACCAGGCGGGAGATATTCTTATCATCTTCAACTATTAGTATGTGTTGGCAACCCATGATCTAATTATTAATTGATAAATATGCAAAAGGCAAGAAAAACAATTTATTTAGTATAGCGCTTCAGAAAACTCTATAGTCCTTTCACTACCGCATAGAAAGTCTTAAAAACATCGCGCCTTCCAACTACCCCGATCATCTGATCTTCTTTAAAAACCGGCAAGGTATGGATGTTTTTATCTTTCATTACCTTAATTATTTCATAAAGGGTGGTTTCTTTATTTATACTGAAAATATCTTTAGACATCGCTACCTTTACTCTTGGATTAGGATTAATGCTTAAATCCTCTTCCATTGTCTCTCCGGATTCGATCTTATCCATCATATTAAAAACATCAGTGGTAGTAATAATACCAATAACATTTCCCTCTCCGTCACTTACTGGTAAGCCGCTTATTCGTTTTTGGACCATCATCTCTGAAATATCGGCTAAAGAGGTCTCGGGAGTGGCAGTAATGACATTTTTGGTCATTATATCTTCGGCAATAATTAATTTTAACCGCTTAATCAAAGCTTCTAAGGCTTGACTTTTGGTATCGGCCATAAAATACCTCCCTTTAATTAAACTTTCATCGAATCTTAACCGCCATTATTATATCACTTGCAATATTGGAGCTCAACAAACAATTATCAATAAACTCGCTCTATTTTTACTCTATTGGAGGTAAAATTTTTAAAACCTACTCCCATTGAAAGCCTTGTTCATTAAAAAGCTTTACACAGATATCAACGATTTTAGTATCATAGAGAAGATTTTTATTCTTTGATACTTCATCTAAAGCCTGCCCAATCCCCAAAGAAGCACGGTAGGGCCTATCAGCAGACATAGCTTCCACAACATCAGCTACTGCTATTATCCGGGAACCTAACAATATATCTCTTCCGATTAACCCCTGAGGATACCCTGAGCCATTCATTCTTTCATGGTGTTGTAAGACCATAGTGGCTACCGGCCAGGGAAATTCAATTTCTTTTAAAATATCATAACCGAATTTAGGGTGGTTTTTAATTATCTCATAATCCGATACTGTTAAATCTTCCTGTTTAGTTAAAATAGCATCGGGAACATATATTTTTCCGATATCATGCAATGTCCCGGAAACTCTTATTCCTTCTACCTCATCTTCATCTAAGCCGGCTTCTT
>CAZGLF010000001.1:29178-75786 GCA_964526615.1 uncultured Planctomycetia bacterium | reverse complement strand
TTGTGCCCCTTCTTTTCAGAAGGTTTACTATTATCGTTTATATATATTAAAGAACATATATTATTTAACTGCACTTAGAATATACCATATTGAATTGAAAAATGTCAACTAAACCCAAATTTTTCTCAAAAAAAGTTTATGAAGGTTTATCAACCACCCGGGTTGATAAAGGGTTGGGATGTGGCGAATTTTTAAGCGGAAAAAGAGGGAATCGGATTATTAATGAATATATGGACATTTATTTATATAAATCATTAAATATCAAGCATTTAAAAATTTATTATTCAATATTTGTTAAATTTTGCTCTTTCTCTTCTAAAAATGGGTTTAGAGACAAAATCCGGCTCAATCTTATTCTCAAAGTGCCGGCGTTTTTGCTCTGATACCAGAGGTAAAAATACTTACTTTCCTGAGAAACTCGCAGCGGTAAAATCACCTCTTCTTTAAGGTTTTTATCAGCTGAAAAATAGCGCATTTTAACCTCATTTTTACCCTCGATTTTTTCTTTCAGAAGGGTTATTTTTTGATTCTCTTTTATCCGGTAAACCTCGTTAGATAGGCCGTAAAGTGAAATAAAATCTTCCAATTTTTCCACTCCTTTTTGAGCTAAAAAATCGACTAATTTAAAGAAGACTTGATAGGCAATTAAAGAGTCATCAATAGCTCGATGCAGGCCCCCACTGCAATCGATATTTAAATGTTTTGCTACTGCTTCAAGATTATATCTAGGTAAATCCAAGCAATCTCTAGCCATCAAAAGAATATCAATTGTTGGCAAATTCAAAGGGTTATAATCCATCTTTTTAAGGTGGTGATTAATGAATCCGATATCAAACCCAGCGTTATAAGCGCAGATAACCGAGCGGTTTAAGAAGGCTAGCAGCCTATCTGCTACCTCCTCAAAACAAGGAGCATTTTCCAATTCTTGATCGGTTATTTTATGAACCCGGTAGGCTTCGGTAGGAACCGGCATTTTGGGATTTACCAGGCTGTGGAACTTCTCGGTAACTTGGCGTTTTTTAACCTTTAAAGCCCCGATTTCACAAATTGCATCACCGGTTACTACATCTAGGCCGGTTGTCTCTAAGTCTATAAAAACCAACCTCAAATCTAGTAAATTGCCGGTTAAATTCATTACTTAATTATCTTTACCGCTATCTTTCTATCCCGGGGCCTGGTATCAAAATCAATCAAAACTACTTGCTGCCAAGTGCCTAAATCCATTTTGCCGGTGGTAACCGAGATAAAAAATTGGGTCTTAATAAAAGAGCTTCTAAGGTGAGAATGCCCATTATCATCAGACCAAGTAAAATTATGAGCATAGTCTTTTTTATAAGGCAGGACCTTTTCGAAGGTATTCTTTAAATCCTTAACCAAGCCTGATTCATATTCCATGGTGGTTAAGGCTGCGGTTGAGCCAATCACCGAAAGAAACAGTAGCCCTTGTTCTAACTTTTCTTTTTTAACAATATCTTCGATTTTAGGTGTAATATCGATTATATCGGTATTGCCTTGAGTGGATATTTCGATATATCGAGTATTCATAAATTTATATTAACTTATCATTTATTATTTTATTTTACTGCCCGGCTCAAGGGCCTTATCTAACACCAGTAATGAAACATCGTCTTTACCTTGGCCGGCTAAAATCATACCTTGAGATGCAGTTCCTCTAATATTTTTGGGTTCCAAATTAACCAAAACCACTATCCGTTTTCCTAAAAGCTCCTCTATGGTATAAAAAGGCTTCATTCCGGCCACTAGCTGGATTACCTTTTCTCCAATATCAACGTTAAAAATATATAATTTTTCAGCATTGGGATGAGGTGTTACTTCTAAAATCTTCCCTACCCTTAAATCCAATTTTGCAAAATCATCGAAATTAATCATTCTCCCTCCTCTAAAGTTAAGAGTATATTTTAACAACTCTTCTAATTAAAGCAAATGATTTATTAAACCCGGTATTGTCAAGATTTATTCGCAAATTTACCAAGCACCCCGGGGGATATCGTTTCCACCTACGGGGTGGACACGGTTATTTCCTTAAGGGACACCTCAGAGGTGTTCATCTTAAACCCTGTTTTGGGGTAATATTAGGGGAGATTCAGGAGCCAAAAGCAATGTCTTTTACAATAACCCACATCAATAAAACTATGATAATGGTAGAAATAATATAGAAATCATTGAAGTAGAAAAATTCCTTCATCTTTTCCAAGGTGTGGTGATCGTGCTCAGGGAGATTGTATTTTTTCTTAATAGCCGGCTTGACCTTTAAGATATCTTCTTTACGGAAACGTAGAAATTCACCGGCTACTTTATAGTGGGGCACAAGATTAGCATTGGCCAAATTTATTATTTCTTTTTCGGAAATACTTAAAATATGAGATACTTCTCTTGTGGAAAGAAGTCTTTCTCGCATATCTACCGCCTCGTATTTTTTGGTTCTTTAAAGAAAGTCTATTTTACAATATTTTATAACCAACGCAACAGTTTATTTTGATATTTTTATACTTTAAACTCTGCGTCGGTAAAAGAAAAGCGGCTGATTGGTAATCAACCGCTTAAATCATTATATTTGAACCTATTTTAACTTTTTTGAGCTATCCAGCTTTCAACTTCTTTTCGGTCAAACAAAAGCTTTCCGCCTTTTTTCTCAACCGGGATTTTCCCGCCTTCAACCCATTCAATAATTTTGTCTTCTTCAATTGATAGGTATTCAGAAAGGTCTTCCAAAGATATCTTAACATCTAACATATTACATTTACCGTTAAAGATAGCACCTTCCTCAATCGCAATTTTAGGAGTTTCAATATCTCCAAACACCTGTGCGGTTGAAGCAAGGTTAACCATAGATGTTGCTTTGATATCGCCCTTAACGCTTCCTGAAATAGTAATATTTTCACCGACGATACTCGCTTTAACATCTGCGCTTGAACCAATCATCAGATTTCCCTTAGTAGTTAAGCTTCCCTCGAACTTGCCGTTTATCCTTAAGCTAACGGGGTCAGAAAAAACTAAGCTTCCTTGCATCGCAGCATTTACATCGAGGATTTTTTCTTCTTCTTTTCGTCTTCCCATTCTAACACCCCCTGGTTAATAGATTTTCTTTATATTTCTTTCTCGATTCTTTTTAATAATGAAAGCGCTAAATATCCGATTATAGTAGTTAAAACAGCGGCGCTGATATAACCGCAGCCAACTGCTAATCCTATTGCCGCACTGAGCCAAACACTTGCTGCTGTTGTTAAACCACTTACGCCTTCTCGGCTTCTAATTATTGTGCCGGCACCTAGGAATCCGATACCGGTTACAACACCGGCAGCTATTCTTCCCGGATCAATCCCCGGCTTAGCTTCATACATATCATAAATATAAAGAGAAATCAACATAATTAAAGCCGAACCCATGCATACTAAAAGATGGGTCCGCAATCCGGCTTGAGAGCCTTTTTTTTCGCGTTCTAAACCAATTATACTGCCGAGAATAAAGGCTATAATAATTCTTGATATAGTATCAAATAAGTTTATCATTTAATTTGCTTTGGATTCTAAGTCAATTCTGCTTTGCTTACCTTTTTTATTATACAGGTAAAATCCTAATCCTGCAACTATTGCCGCATTATCGCCGGCAAAGCTTTTTGGAGAAACAAGAGGGTTTAAGCCTTGATTTTCAAGCTTTTTTAGGCGCTCTCTAAAATAATTATTTGCAACTACCCCGCCACCGCAAACTATAGTTTTTATTTTATATTTATTGGCTGCCTCTTCTATCGTCTCAATTATTGTATCAACACAACTGTACTGGAAAGAAGAAAGAAGTTTTTTCTTGACCTTCCTATTGAATAAATTTTTTTTCTGGATTTCGTTTTTCTTATATATCAAAGCGGTCTTTATCCCGCTAAAACTTAAATCAAGGCCGATTTTGCCGCAATTAAACTTGAAAGCTTGTTTATATTTTGGCTCAAATAATTTATCGATTATCGGGCCTCCGGGATAACCAAAGCCGTAGGCTTTAGCGACTTTATCGAAAACTTCACCGCAAGCATCATCGCGGGTTTGGCCTAAAATCTTAATCTTATCAAAATCATCTACCTTATAAATTTCAGTATGCCCTCCGGATACTATTACCCCTAAAAAAGGAAATTTAATTTTTTCAGCTTGATTAAGAAATACCCCGAAAAGATGAGCATGAAGATGATTAACCCCTAAAAAAGGCTTACCTAAAGCTAAAGAGAGGCCTTTTGCAAAATTGACTCCTACAATTAAGGCGCCAATTAAACCCGGGGACTGAGTTACTGAAATTAAAGATATCTTGTTTAAAGAAACTTTACTTTTGCTAGTAGCCAGCGATAAGACCCTATCGATATTGTTTAGGTGGGCCCGGACAGCTATTTCAGGAACTACTCCGCCGTATTTTTTATGTTCTTTCAAAGAAGAAATCGTAATGTTAGAGAGAACTCGATAATTCCTTAATATTGCACAGGAGGTTTCATCACAAGATGTTTCAATACCTAGGGTATACATATTATCTTACAGTTAGAATGCCGCTTTCGCTCTGGGAAACTTTGGTGCCTTGGTCTTTTAAAGAAAGAACCATCAAGCCTTTGATCAAATCCAAAGCTCTTATGATTTGGTAATCTTTACGGTAATCAAATTCTTTTTTGCGGTCTAGCTCTTCAAAGACATCTTCTTTAATCTCTTCAGGCAACTCTTTAAATACCTCAATATCCGGGGTAATACCGGTTTCATGGATACTATTGCCTTGGGGAGTATAATATTTAGAGGTAGTTAATCTTAAAGCCGAGCCGCCTGATAGCGGAACTATAGTTTGAACCGAACCTTTACCGAATGTAGTTTCGCCTAAAAGAATAGCCCGGTTATTTTCCCTCAAAGCAGCGGCTAAAATTTCGCTTCCTGAAGCACTACCTTTATTAACCAAAACTACTATTGGGATATCTAAGTATTTCTCGGCCATAGGAGTTGCCCGGTAAATTCTCTCGGTTTCACTCCTTGATTTAGTAGATACCACCACACTTCCATTTTCTAAGAATCGGCTTGAAACATCTATTGCCGAAGAAAGAAGGCCTCCGGGATTGTTCCTGACATCGATTATTAAACCTTTTAAGCCTTCTTTTTCCAACTTTTTCAAGGATTTCCCTAAATCACGAGAAGTAGTTTCTCTGAATTCACCGATTTTTACATAACCAATAGCGTTTTTTAAAATCAAAGACCTTCTTATATCCTGAATTTTGATTATCCCCCGGGTAATAGTTACATCTTCTACTTTACGGCTCTTATCCCTCAAAACAGTTAAGGTAACATCGGTATTTGGTTTACCGCGCAACTTCTTAACGGCTTCGTTTAAAGTGATATCTTTGGTAACTTCCCCGTCTATCTTTAAAATAACATCTCCGGCTTCGATTCCGGCTTCCCAAGCCGGGGTATCTTCAATCGGAGAAACTATAGTCAATAAACCGTCTTTGATAGTTATTTCGATACCTAAACCTCCGAATTTTCCTTCGGTCTCGATAATAAGGTTTTTATAACCTTCTGGATCCAGGAATTGGCTGTAAGAATCTAATGACATCAAAAGGCCCTCCATGGCCCCATAAATCAAATCCTCAGCCGGCTTATCTTCAACATATTTGTCTTCGATTACCGCTAACCCTTCGGCTAGTATCTCCAATTCCCGATAGATGTCGTCTTTACTTTCAGCTTCGGAAAAACAGGTATTGGTGAAATAGAAAATTCCTAACAATAAAATCGTTAAATAAACCACTATTCTTTTTTTCATCCTTTTATCCTCCTTTCCAGCATTTCTCTGGCTATTTTTGGATTGGCTTTTCCTTTTGTCTTTTTCATAACCTGGCCGACTAAAAACATTACTGCTTGATCTTTACCATCGAGGAATTCTTTAACCGGCTTTGGGTTTTCCTTGACTACTTCTTCTATAAACTCATTTAATTGGTCTTGCCCGGAAACCTGAATTAACTTTTCCCGCTCTATTATAACATCGACATCTTCATCGGTTGTTATAGCTTCAGATAATGCTTTTTTTGCTCCCAGATTGTTTATCTTTCCCTGTGAAAAATACTGAATTATCTTAGAGAAGTTTTTCTTCGATATCTTAACAGCATCAAAACTGCCCTCTAAGGCATTTACCTGCTCTAAAAACGGCCCCAATAACCAATTAGAAACTTTTTTAGGCTCTGAGTATACTTTTAAAGTATCTTCAAAGAAATCCGACAATAATTTATTACTTATAAATACCTCAAGTTCTTTGGGCCCAATATCTTTATATTGTTCTTTAAATCTTCTTCTTTTATCTATCGGCAGTTCACCGACATTTTCTTTTTCTTGATCTATTAATTCTTTATCGATTGAGAAATCCAATAAATCCGGTTCGGGAAAATAGCGGTAATCATGGGCTTGTTCTTTAGAACGCATAACATAACTCTTCTGTTTATCAGGATTCCAAAGCCGGGTTTCTTGGGTTATCTTCTCGCCGCCCAATATTGCTTTTTCCTGCCTTTTTTCTTCATAAGCTAAAGCCATCCTCACCCCTTTGAAGCTGTTCATATTCTTTAATTCCACCTTGGTTCCAAAGGTAGTCATTCCAACTTCTCTCAATGAAATATTGGCATCACAACGCAGAGAGCCTTTTTCCATATCGCAATCTGAAGCATTAATGTATTGCAATATTAATTTTAGCTCAGTCAAATATTCAAAGGCTTCTTCAGGGTTTCTAATATCAGGCTCTGAAACTATTTCTAAAAGCGGTATCCCGGTGCGGTTAAAATCAACTAAAGAACCGTTATCCTGATGGATGAGTTTTCCGGCATCCTCTTCCATGTGGACCCGGTTTATTCTTATCTTCTTGCCGGAAGCTAGCTCTAAAATTCCCTCTTCTCCCAAAGGCATCTTATATTGAGAGATTTGATAGCCCTTAGGAAGATCGGGATAAAAATAATTCTTCCGTTCAAAATAGATATTTTTATTTACTTTACAATTTAAGGCCAGAGCTACCCTTACTGCTAAATCTAAAACCTTCTTATTAAATACCGGCAGAACTCCCGGGTAGCCACAACAAACCGGACAAATATTACTGTTGGGCTGGCTTTGGAAATTAGTCGAGCAGGCACAGAATATCTTTGACTCTGTCTTCAATTGAGTATGAACTTCTAAACCGATTACTGTTTCAAATTTATTCATTTAATATCCGGTACTTTTTTATGAAAATCTGTTAGGTCTTGATAAACCGAACCTAATCTTATTAATGTTTTCTCATCAAATTCTTTTCCAATTAATTGAGCTCCTACCGGCAAATTATCTTTTGTAAAGCCGCAGGGAAAAGATACCGCCGGTATCCCGGCTAAATTGGTTGAGATAGTATAGATATCCGATAAATACATACTTAAAGGATCATTAGATTTTTCACCGATTTTAAAAGCCGGAGTTGGCGAAGTTGGTGTCAAAATAGCATCGACCTCGCTAAAAGCTTCATCAAAATCTTTTTTAATTAACTTTCTGGCCTTTAAAGCTTTTAAATAATAGGCGTCGTAGTAGCCGCTGGATAAGCTATAAGTTCCTAAGAATATCCTGCGTTTTGCCTCCTGGCCAAATCCCCTGCCTCTAGTTGCAGTATACATATCTTTTAGGCTTTCAGTCTCAACTCTTAAGCCATATTTAATACTGTCGAAACGCTGCAGGTTAGAACTAGCCTCAGAAGAAGCAATAATATAATAGGTTGCTACTGCATACTCGGTATGCGGCAGGCTTATCTTGATAAATTCAATACCTTTTTTCTTGTAAATATTAATAGTTTCATCGATTTTTTCCTTGATTTCGCTATCTAGGCCCTGAGCAAAATATTCTTTAGGCAAACCGATTTTCAAGCCCTTTATCTCTTTACCAAGAGCTTGGCTATAATCTTTGGCTTTGATCTCAGCTGATGTTGAATCGCAAGTGTCATGGCCGGCAATTATATTTAAAAGATAAGCACAATCTTTGAAGTTGGTGGTTATCGGGCCGATTTGATCGAGGCTTGAGCCAAAGGCAACTAACCCATACCTGGACACCAACCCATAGGTTGGTTTTAACCCCACTACTCCGCAAAAACTAGAAGGCTGTCGGATTGAGCCACCGGTGTCAGAGCCTAAGGCACAGGGTGCTAACCTGGCTGCAACCGCTGCAGCTGAACCTCCGGATGACCCGCCTACCACTCTGGTTAAATCCCAAGGGTTCTTGCTCGGTCCGTAACAAGAATTCTCGGTTGATGAGCCAAAGGCAAATTCATCCATATTGGCAGTGCCGATAATTTTTAAACCGGCAGATTTTATTTTTTTAATTACTGTTGCATCATATACCGCTTTATGGGTTGCTAGAATTTTTGAAGCACAGGTAATCTTTTTCTCCTTTATGCAAATATTATCTTTTATTGCTATCGGAATACCAGCTAAAGAAGAATCCCCGCTTTCAGCTATTGCTTCTGGATAAAGCTCAACAAAAGTATTTAATTTAGGGTTTAGGTCTTTGGCTCTTTTTTGATAGAAAGAATAAACCTCATCCGAATTTAATTCTTTTGAATTAATGGCTTCGGCAATATCACAGGCTGTTAATGTTAATAATTTCTCCATTATTCGATAACTTTGGGGATTTTAAAATAATTTTGCTCTCGGGAAGGAGCGTTATCTAAAATATCTTCCTGTAGTTTTGAGTCTTTGGAGGAATCAGTACGAAAAACATTCTGCTGGATATGAACTCCGCGCATCGGCTCAACCCCTTCAACATCGATTTCTTTTAACTTATCGATATAATCAATTATTTTTGAAAGCTGATTTTTTAATTCCTGGGCTTGAGTCTCATCTATTTTGACCCTGGCTAATTTCCCAACATATTCTACGGTTTTTTTATCTACCATGACTTCTCCTGATTCTAATTTTATACTTTTAAAATTATACCAGCTTTGGCTTAAAAATCTAATTAATTATCAACTGCGGAATTTACCGCGGAAAAGTGTAAGCTCCAAGAAAGTCTGAAGGCGCCGTGAACGGGAAGGATGTCTTAATTTCTTTAAGGCTTTGGCTTCAATTTGCCTTATTCTTTCACGGGTAACCTTAAAGATAGTGCCGACTTCCTCTAAAGTTTTAGGGCTTCCATCTTCTAAGCCAAACCTTAGGGCAAGAATATTTTTCTCCCTATCAGTTAAGCTTTCCATGGCTTGTTCTAGCTCTTCTTTTAGCATCGAAAATACCGTGGCATTAGCAGGAGAAACTGCTTTTTTATCTTCGATAAAATCACCAAAAGAGGTATCCCCATCATCCCCGATTGGGGTGTGTATCGATATCGGTTGTTGGGAAACTTTTAAAATATCTTTTATCTTTGATATCGGAAGACGAAGCTCTTTTGATAATTCTTCCGGGGTAGGCTCTCTTCCTTTTTCCTGAATAAAAAGTCTTGAAATCCTGATGATTTTATTAATAGTTTCGGTCATATGTACCGGAATTCTTATTGTCCTGGCTTGATCGGCAATAGCCCGGGTTATAGCTTGTCTTATCCACCAAGTTGCATAAGTTGAAAACTTATAACCTCTTTTATATTCGAACTTCTCAACTGCTTTAATAAGCCCGATATTTCCTTCCTGAATAAGATCTAAGAAAGACAATCCACGGTTTACATATTTTTTTGCAATACTGACCACCAACCTTAAATTAGCTTCAACCAGGGTCCTTTTAGCCTGGTTATAGTGTAAGCCCTTAACCAGGATTGCTTTCATGCGTTCTCTAATCTGAGATTCGGGGAATCCTAACTTTCTGATAAGCTTATTTCTTTGGCGCACCAGGCTTCTTTTCTCTGATTGCTTAGCCTTGGATTTACTCTTAATTCTATCGATCTTTCTTTTGAGCCTTTCGACCTCTCTTACAATATTTTTAGTCTTAGTAATTATGTTCTCGATTATCCCAATTGTAAAATTAAAATCTTTTAATACTTTTTTCTGGCTCTCTACCTTCTTGGTTCGGGAAAGTTTATTATAAAGTTTTCTAATTCTTTGGACTTCTTGTTCTTTACTTTTTATCTCTCCCTTAACATAATCATCCGGATTAAGCTCCTCTTTGATTAATCGTCTGGAGAGGCCGATAAATTCATCACGGGAAACATTACTTGAAAATACTTCTTCTCTTAGGGCTTCTTCGGTATCTTCTATCTTTTTAGCCAAACGGATTTCTTCTTCCCGGGAAAGTAAAGGGATTTGACCCATCTGCTTTAGATACATCTTAACCGGGTCATCGATTGGCTGCGAAGTAGCAGTAGATTGTTTTTTCTTTTCTTTTTCCCAACCCGTCACTTCTTTGGTTTCTAAAATACTGATATCTTTTTCATCCAGCCGCTGGAATATGCTATCTAGGTCCTGAGCACTGGTTATCTCCTCAGACACAAAGTGATTTATCTCATCATAGGTAAGATAACCTTTCTTCTTACCTAAGTCGATTAATTGCGTAATGCTCCTCTCTAAAAGTCTTTTTTTAACCATTCCTTACCTCGCTATTGATTTTTAAGTGTTCTTTTATCAATTCTTTACATTTTTGACCAAACCCTTTTTGGCCTTCTTGTTTTAATTGGTCTTTTATCTGCTGCTGTAATCTTCTCTTTCCTTCTCGCTCCAATTTGGAAAAAGATGCCTTAAAGGTAAGATTATCTAATAATATTTCATCATCAAAAGCAATCTTTGAAAGAAAACTGCTGACTTCTTTATCTTCGATTGAACCGATTAATTTTTGAGCCGAATGGCCCTTAGTGTCGATATCAATAGCTAAAAGATTTTTAAATGCTCTTTTAGCCAAAGAAGAAGTGAAATATTCTACTCTCAGGCGTTTCTTTATAGCTTCGAAAGCTTTTTCATTTACTAACATTGATTTAATTAAGACTTTTTCCTGAACCGGTAAATACTCTTGTTGAATTTTAGAAGCTGTTTTTTGATAAGAAAATTTTGATGTTTTTTTACCTACAGAAGTAGCATTCTTAAAATCAGCTATCATTATCTCTTCCTTAACCTCTAATTGCGAACTCAATCTTTTAATATATTCATATTTTTCCATCTCGCTATTAAGTTTCTCGAGAGTTTTGAATAATTCTTTGGATATTTTTGTCTTTCCTTCAATGCTTTGGATATCATAGCTTTTCTTTAAAAGTTCTAATTTATAATCAAAGAAATCTTTTCTTTCCTCGATTAATCTCATAAAAGCTTCGTTACCTTTTTTCCTTACCAAAGAATCAGGGTCATAACCCTCCGGCAACTGGGCCACACTAACCTCGACTTGGTTTTCTAAAAGCAAATCTATCGAACGTAAAGCCGCGGTTTGGCCGGCTTTATCGGAATCATAAACTAAAACAACTGAATTAGTATATCTTTTAAGCAACCTTATCTGCTCCTCGGTTAAGGCGGTGCCTAAAGATGCTACTATATTTTTTACACCCCGCATAAAAGGGATTATCACATCTAAATAACCCTCAACTACTATCGCCAGCCTCTGTTTTGATATCTCCTCTTTAGCAAAGTTTAAGCCGTAAAGATGAGCCCTTTTACTGTAGAGAGGGCCTTCTAAAGAATTTAGGTACTTCGGTGCGTTTGGCTGGCCGCTCACCAGCCGGCCGCCAAAACCAACTACCCGGGAACGCACATCAAATATCGGGAAAGTTATTCTTCGGATAAATAAATCCCGGTACCCCCCTCTTGAGCCATTTACCAAAGAAACTTTTTCCAGGTTAGCAAGGGTAAAATTTTGTTTTCTCAAAAAATTTAAAAGCAAGTTGTTACCCGGAGCATAACCGATGAGGAATTTTTTTATCGTAGCATCAGCAATACCTCTTTTTTTAAGATACTCTCTGACGTTTTGAGCTTTTGGGTCACTTAACAACAACTTACTATAAAACTGGCCGGCCTTATCCATTGCCGCATAAAGTACTGTCTTTTCTTGCTGGTTCTTTCCTTTTTGATATGGTATTGCCAAGCCTAATCTTTTTGCTAAAATTTCAATTGCCTCTGGAAAAGTAACTTTTTCCATCAGCATCACAAATTGAATGGCTCCACCGCCTTCGCCGCAGCCAAAACAATGAAATATTTGCTTCTGGGGGCTTATCATAAAGGATGGGGTCTTCTCTCCATGAAAAGGACAAAGTGCTTTGAAATTCCTTCCGGCCCGTTTCAAAGGTATATAATCAGATATTACTTGCGCAATATCTGTCCTTGACTGAACTTCATCAATAAATGTTTGGGGAATCATTATGCAGTTATCAACTCTTGGTATTTATTTGACTTTCCTTTTGATTCTGGTAAATCCGGAAAATTCGTAAATCTTAAGTTTCTCGGTTTTTCCGATATAATCAAGCATTCTGTTTAACCCAATATTATCAGATGCAATATGTGAAGCAAATATAACATTTATATTGTGTTTTTTACACTCTTTAAAATGTTCCTCGGATTGATGCATCGCAACAATAGTATCAATGCCTTTAGCTGAAAGTTGTTGATAGATACCTTTGGGCCCCTCGGTGCCGCCGGTGAACTCCAAATGAATATTGCTGCAGCGTGAATTCTTGTTGCCGATAGCTATTATCGGGGGGTTGTTGATTTTAGCAGCTTCTTTGTATTCATCAATACCATATAGAACATCCATCAAATCGCCTAAAGTATTGGGCTTGGCTTTTTTAATTTCTCCTTCTAAGTGGCGGTAAGCAAGGTTATCACAAGGGGTATGCATACATAAGAAATTTAACCCCAAAAGCCTGGCAGCATCAACTCCACGGGCATGATTGGCCGCACTGACTCTTCTTGCAACCTGCTGCTTTCTCTCGCTTAAAAGGTTCTCGCAAGCCGAAATTGAAATACCTTGACTAGAAAACACATCTACTTGCAAATCCATTACATCATAAAACTGGGCATAAGCACGGCCTTGGGGATGGTGTGAAATAACTAAATCTATTTTTTCTCCTCTTTGATTTAACCTGTCAACCAGAACTAATTCGCCCGGGCCAACATCTACCCCGACTATTGCTGATTCAATATTAGTTTCGGGATCGCCATTAAGAATACGGGTATCGGCATAAGGATTAATTAAAGTATCGCGGTCAAAATATTCTTTTTCCTTTTTACTTAAATTTTCATATCGGGATTTCTTTTTTTTAAGTAAATCGTTTATTTCTTTTTTGGTACGCACATCAGCGTCAACCCCTTTATCAATAACTTTTTTATAAATACTTTTCAGTTTCATAATAATCTCTCACCTCCTCATTTAATATGGCTTTAGGTTCAAATAACTCATAAATTTTATGCGTAACCAAGTAATACTTTGGTGCGACATTTTTTAAAATACCGTAAGTTATGCTTTCATTAAGATGTTTTGGTTTTAGAGGGGATAAATGCAAAATGAATAGTATTACACTCGATAAAAGACAAAATCTTAACACCCCCATTATAAGAGCTACCCAACGTTCTTTATAAGGTATTTTTTCTCTTTTAAAAAGAATGGCTGTGATTAAACGTGCTAAACTAAATACGATAACCACTCCTAATAGTATAAAGAAAAATGACACAAAATGAAAGTATTCTTTCTTTAAAATCGGTATTTTGTCATTTATTACTTTTCCTACATAAGGATAATAGGCAAATGCAAGAAAAGACCCGATCAAAAGTCCTGCTAGCTTAAAACTTTCTGACGGAATTCCTCGTGAGACAGCTATGTAAATAACTCTCAGACAAAGGATTAAAAAAAATATATCTATTAAAGCGCTTATACCGGATACTTCCATCGATTTTTAGTGTAATTAGTATATAGCATATAGAATAAAGAATGTCAAGAAAACGTTTACATCTTCCTATGCCCCGGGTTTTAAAGAAGTTATGAATTTTTAGCTTGATATTTTCTTGCCTTTTTAGCCAAGGTAAATATATTGATTTTTGACACTCTTTATGGTAAGTTAAAAACGATGAAAAAATATGTTTTTCTTATTCTTTTTATCTTTTCTTTGTCCCCTCTTTCTTTTTCCCAAACAAAAATAAAATCATTAACGATTCAAGGTAACATAATAAATCCGGTAAGTGCCGGGTATATCGAAAACGGTTTAAAGTCTGCCGAAGAACAAGAGGCTATCTTTATCTTAAATATCGATACTCCCGGAGGCCTGCTGAAGTCGACTCAAGAAATAGTAAAGTCTCTCCTAAACTCATCGGTTGCAACTGTTGTCTACGTACATCCTAAAGGTGCCCGGGCTGCTTCAGCTGGAGTATTTATCGGTTATGCAGCCAATATTTTAGCTATGAGCCCCTCCACACATATCGGAGCCGCACACCCGGTGGTTGGAGCCGGCAGCTGGGGGAAACTAGATGAAGAGACCAAGAAAAAAATAATCAACGATACCCTTGCCTGGGCAAAAAATATTGCTCAAACCCGGGGCCGCCCTTATAAATTTATAAAAGAATCAATTGAAGAAAGTACATCGATAACCGAAGAAGAAGCTTTGAAAAAAAAAGTTATTGATTTTGTTGCTCAAGACTTCGATGAATTAATCGAAAAACTTAACGGGAGAATTATAAAAACCAAAACCGGCGAAATTAAAATATCTACCGAAAAATACACCTTAGAAAAAATAGGCTTTACTACCCGGGAAAAAATATTAGATGCTATCATCAACCCAAACATTGCCTACCTTCTTTTTACTTTGGGGTTTTTAGGGTTGATTTTTGAAGTAACCCATCCTGGTTTTGGCTTTCCGGGGATTGCCGGGGTAATTTGTCTCATTCTTGCTTTTTATGCCTTTAGCGTCTTACCCCTAAATTATGCGGGCTTGGTTTTAATAATACTTGGAATAATATTCTTTATTGCCGAAGCTCTGACACCGGCTTTTGGCCTCTTTACTTTCGGTGGTGTAGCAGCTTTCTTTCTTGGTTCGATAATGTTATTTAACCAGCCTCAATCAATTAAAGTATCTTTTAAATTTATCCTGCCTTTAATTATAACTTTTAGCCTCTTTAGTCTCTTTATCTTGACCAAGGCTCTAGCTACGATAAGGCTAAAACCCCGTTTAGGCAGTGAAGCTTTAATCGGTGAAGGTGCTATTGTTTTAAAAACCATAAAACCAGATAAACCCGGCAAGATATTTTTAAAAGGGGAGATCTGGCAAGCGCGGGCAAGCGAAAGGATAAATAAAAACCAGCAAGCTATAATAACAGGGGTATCGGGCTTGGTATTAGAAGTAAAGAAAAAGGAGGGCTAGAGATGCTAAAAATAATTTTACCAATTGTATTCCTTTATATCTTAATTTGCCTAAAAATCATAAAAGAATATGAGAGGGCGGTAATCTTTCGTTTGGGGAGAGTGCTAAAAGCTCCAAAGGGGCCGGGAATATTTTTCGTCTTAAAGCCAATCGATGAAATGAAAAAACTCGACCTAAGAACGATAACTCTCGATGTTCCACCTCAAGATATAATAACTAGAGATAATGTCTCGGTAAAAATAAATGCTGTAGTTTATTATCGGGTAATGGATCCGATTAAAGCAGTGATTGAAGTTGAAGATTATGAATTTGCTACCAGCCAAATATCACAAACTACTCTTAGAAGCGTAATTGGCCAAGTAGAGTTAGATGATCTCTTGTCAAACCGGGATAAGATAAATTCAGCCCTTCAAGAAATAATCGATAAACAAACTGACCCTTGGGGCGTAAAGGTTTCGGTGGTTGAAGTAAAGCATGTGGACCTTCCCGATGAAATGCGTAAAGCAATGGCCCGCCAGGCAGAAGCAGAACGTGAAAGAAGAGCGAAAGTCATTGCCGCTGAGGGTGAATTTCAAGCTGCAGATAAATTAAAAGGCGCTGCAGCAGTAATCGCTGACCACCCGATGGCCTTACAAATGAGATATCTTCAAACTTTAGTTGAAGTATCATCGGAGAGGTCATCAGTAGTAGTTATGCCGATTCCAATTGATTTGTTTAAAGTTTTTTTCGATAAAAAATCGAAATAAATTTTCGGCATAAAGTACAAATTAATTTTAACTAAATAAGGAAAGTTCATTTAATGCGTGAAGATGAATTTGTAATCGCTTTTAGCCAAAAGGCCCAAGAAGCAGCAATCAAAGAAGTATCTCTTACTATAAAATCTCGTTTTCCCAAAGAGATAAAATATCTAATATTGCTGTTTACTCCCAATTATGCCCCGCCTTCTATCTTAAATACTTTAAAAATAACCCTAAGGCCGAAACAAGTCTTAGGAATTCAGGCTCCCTTTCTTATTTTTGAAGACAGAGTCATTCAAAAAGGAATCGTTGCCTGCTGCATCAATAAAAGCGAAATGGGAGTAAGGGAATTTTTTTCTAGGTCCGATAATGTCCAAAAAATAGCGATGAACTTTAATGAATCTTTTAAAAAACTAAAAAAACCTGGGATTAACTTTCTCTCCTTTTTATCTCCAAAAATAAATCCTTTATCTTATTTAGCCGGATTACGCCAATCCTTAGGAAAAGTTTTTAATCTTCTTGGGCTAGGGTTTATGCGCAAATACTCCTGGTATGACTCCCAAATAATAAATGATAATATCGATGAAGGCTTACTTAATGTAGCTGTTGGCGGCATCAATATCGAGGTACTTAAATTAGGCGGTTACCTGCCTTTGGCTAAACCTTTTACTATTACCAAGTCGGCTCCAACCAGGGGGGTAATTATGGAAATTGATGATCGCCCGGCAGTGGATATATACAAAAAATACCTTGAAGAAGATTTCCAAACTTTCTTAAAGAACCACCTATTCTCTTTTTATCCTTTAGGAATAAAAGAAGAAGGGGGCTTTAAAATAATAAATATTATAGACTTCTTAGAAGACGGGTCTTTAATCTGCACCGGCCAGGTAAAAGAAAATAGCCGTGGGCATATTATGTTCCTTGACCCAACATTAGCATTGCAAAAACTGGAAAATAACTTACAATTTATTGAAAGCCCTGAATCTCGTTTAGCTTTTGTGGTAAACTCAACTGTACGGAAAAAATTATTAAAAGATACTTCCTTTGAAGAGGTGCAAGCAATTAAGCATTTTCTGGGAGAAAAAACCAAAGTTATCGGCCTTTATTCGGATTTTTCTTTCTCTTCAGATAAAAATACCGGCGACATTGATATTGAAGCCGGAAATATTTTATTAAGTTTATGGCAGTAGAAAAATGAGTAAAATTTTAAGTTTAGACCCTCTGGTAAGTTTGGTTCTTATATTTTTTGCCTTGATAATATTTCTTATCTTCTATCTTATGGGCAAGATGCAAACAGTTTCTATTTTGAAAAATAAGCTAATAATCCTCAAGCGCACTGTCGAAGACCTTGACCAACAAGCTAAATTAATAATCCGTAGCGATATGAAATTAAAGCTCTATGAGCAGGAAATAGACGATAAAATGAGTAAGTTAAGTTTAATCAAAAATTTAATCATTTCCTCTTTGCATATCCTGGATAAAGATAAACTGTTTTTCCAAATAAATGAAAAATTGGTAAATGATCTGGGCTTTAAAAGAAGCCTTTTACTTGATTTTAACAACTTACAACCTCGGGTAAATATCGGTTTTGAAAAAGATGAAATCCAACGGGTACAAAATACCCTAAATCACAAGCGCGAGATTCTAAGAAGCAATCAACTACTAGATAAAAATTCTGAAATATACAAACAGCTTTTTGATGCCCTTAAAACCAAAGATGTTTTAATCGCCCCGATAAAAATAAGGGAACAAGCTGATTCGATATTCCTTGTTTCTAATTTGATTTTACGTACCGGAATTCAGAAGTCGGAAGAAGAAGTCTTTTTAATTATCTGTATGTATCTTGGCCAATGCCTCGACAACATCAACCTATTTGAGGATCTCTATCACACCAAAGATAATCTTGAGAAAAAAATCAAAGAAAGAACTAATGAGTTGGTAAAAAGCTTAAGAGAAATTGAGGTGATAAATAAAGCTAAATCCGATTTTATTTCCAGTGTTTCACATGAGTTAAGAACCCCGTTGACCTCGGTAAAAGGGTTCTCTTCCCTCTTGGTAGATGAAAAATTCGGTAAACTTCCGGAAAAAGCCAGGGAGCGCCTAATGAAAATAGATGATAATGTTGATAAACTTATGCACATAGTAAATACCTTGCTTGATATATCAAGGATTGAATCAGGCAAGATGGAGGTTAAAATCGCTCCTTTTGAAATAACTAAAATAATAAAAGATTTAGGGGACTTCTTAAGTCCTCAGCTCGATGCAAAGAAAATAAACTTAAACCTAAACCTTCCGGGAAGCTTAACTGTATATATGGATAAAAACTTAATTGAAAGGGTCTTGATAAATCTTATCAATAATGCTATAAAGTTTACTCCCGAAGAAGGCAGCATCACTGTTGAATGCAAACAACAAAACAGCCAGGCAATAGTATCGGTAGCCGATACCGGCTATGGTATATCAAAAGAAGACTTGCCGAAGATATTCGAAGAGTTTTATCGGGTCAATAATCCTGCTATCCGGCAAATAAAAGGCAGCGGGCTAGGCCTTTCTCTGGTCAAAAGAATTATCGATACCCATAAAGAAAAAATATGGGTAGAATCCGAAGTAAACAAAGGAACAAAATTTTATTTTACATTAAAGGTGGCTGAGAATGTCTAAACTAAAAGTTTTGCTGGTTGACGATGACCCCGATATTATGGATTTGCTAGAGGCAACTTTAGAAGGGGAGTTCGAGCTTCAAAAAGCCTACACCGGAGCTGAGGCTTTAGAAAAACTCAAAACCCAAACCCCAGACCTTCTGGTCTTAGATTATATGCTTCCTGACATGCAAGGCCCGGATATCTGCAGACAGGTGAGAAGAGACCCTTTACTTTTAAATACTCCGATTTTAATGTTGACCGGGAAAGGCGAGGTAGAAGATAAGGTGGCCGGCTTAGAAGCCGGAACCGATGATTATATGCTCAAACCTTTTCTTCCTCAAGAATTAATCGCCCGGATAAGAATGCTTATCAGGAGATCATCTACCAATTTAGATGCAAACCCCCTAACCCGTCTTCCCGGAAACGTATCGATAAATAAAGAACTCACCGGCTATATCGATAAAAAAGAAGATTTTGCGGTTCTCTATATCGATATAGACCACTTCAAAGCTCTGAATGATTTTTACGGCTTTGAAAAAGGAGACGTGGTGATAAAAGAAACTGCCCGAATATTAATTGATGCTATTCAAAAAAAAGGCACCACATCTGATTTTGTCGGCCATATCGGCGGAGATGATTTTGTTATAATAACTACTCCCGATAATGCCGAATCAATTGCTAAAAAAATAATTGCCGATTTCGATAAATCTTCTCCCAAGTTCTTTGAAGAAAAAGACCGGATCAAAGGCTACATTGAAACAAAAGGCCGCGATGGCCAAATACATAAGTTTAGTTTCCCAACAATATCTATCGGGATTTTAACCAGTGCCGGAAGAAACTTTACTCATACCGCACAAGTTAATTCGGTAGGTGCTGAGTTAAAATCTTTAGCGAAAAAATTCCCCGAAAGCAAATATATCTTCAATCAAAGAAAATCTTAATATATTGCAAAAATAACCCTTATATGATATAAATATCTTCGCTCTTTATTTTAAACAGAATTAGTTATTCCCGCACCGGCAAACAGAATAAGACAAACTTTGCTTAAGGCAACAAGCCTGACAAATTAAATAGACGTTTACGCGAGGGTGGCGGTAATAACTTTTGCGAAGCAAGACACACGGCTTTAAACTGATATAGTTATTCCCGCACCGGCAAACAGAATAAATAGAACTTTGGTCAAAACAACATGCTTGACAATTTAAATAGACGTTTACGCGAGGGTGGCGGAACTGGCAGACGCACTAGCTTGAGGGGCTAGCGGTAGCAATACTGTAGGGGTTCAAATCCCCTCCCTCGCATAGTTATATTGTTTTTTGGTAACTACATTAGCTCAACAAGAGTTTTCATCTAAAGACTATACAATTTTGGAAACAATAATATTGCTTCGCAATAGCCGGCTTCGCCGGATTGTTTACAAATCCCCTCCCTCGCATAGTTATATTGTTTTTTGGTAACTACATTAGCTCAACAAGAGTTTTCATCTAAAGACTATACAATTTTGGAAACAATAATATTGCTTCGCAATAGCCGGCTTCGCCGGATTGTTTACAAATCCCCTCCCTCGCATAGTTATATTGTTTTTTGGTAACTACATTAAGTCAATAGGAATGGTCCATTTAAAAACTCTACAAGTGCCTAAATAAAACTTTAACCGCTTAATTCTAGATCACCCCAAAAAAATAATTCGTTATTAAAAGCAATTAAAATTGCCTGCACAGAAGGTATTTTCTTTATTTTCGACAAGACCCTATCTATATCCTTTTTAGTTTTTATCTCATTTGACAAGGCTGTTGCATAACTATCTGCGATTATTGAATTTACGGCAACAACCATAACCAAATCTGCTTTACCAAAATTAAGGCTCTCCCCGATAACCGATGAAGAAGATGCAACTCCAAAAGGCTTATTTCTTTTTTTTATCTTTAGGTTCAGAATTGGGATTTTAAATCTTTCCCCCAAATACACTCCGATTATTTTATCTTGATTTATCTTTGCAAAAATATCTCCTCCGTTTTCAATCACCAATTCTTGATTTTCTTTGATAAGCTCTCCTCCTACATAAAAAGCAACTGCTCCAGCCACTGAAGCAAAGGGCCCGATACCGCTTTCTTGCGAAATCTTTATCATCTCTTTAATAATTTGAGGGGCTTTGGGGTCTGCCTCTAAAGGAGAAAGTGAGGTCTTAAATTTAGGGTTTTTTTTAAGATAGTCTTCTATCTGAGTATAATATTTTATGAGCGTATTTTTAGCTAAGTCGCTATCTATTTTTTGGCTGCTACAAATCAAAAGATCGCTTTCCTTGTAGGATATTTCTGCTTTAAATTTCGATAAAACTTGATTGCGGTAGAACCTTTCCTGATACATTAACGGCTTAGCTTGCTCATCCTTCCAAAGACTCTAATATCTTTCTTGATATCCCGATATCAACAATGAATATTTTTCCACAAATTTTTTTTACCTCTTCTTTAGAAAAGCTCTTCTTGGGCCCAATAAAGCTTACGGTGTAATTGGCCTTCACTACTTGGCTGCTGAGGGCTCCATCATCAGGCAAAAGGCCCGAAGGCACATCACAGGCTACTATCTTTTTACCGGAATCATTGATTATCTTTATTGCCTTATTAAAAAAAGGTGAAGGTTGGCCTTTTATTCCAATACCCAAAATTCCTTCTAATATAAAATCGCAATCCCCAATGCTTTGGGCCATGGAATCTATATTATCTTCGTTAAAAGAGGTAGTTTCGATTTTAATTTTATCTAATAAAGATTTTTGAAATTGTACTTCTTTTGAAAGTGATTTATTTTCCAAAGTTATAGCTCTAACACTATAACCCCGGCTGGCTAGTTTACGGGCACAGCTTAAGGCATCAGCGCCGTTGTTTCCTCTACCGGCAACCACTAAAGCTTTTTTCCCAAGGCCTAAGCTATCGATTACTGAATAAAGGTTACTGGAGGCATTTTCAATAAGTATTCTCTCCTGCAACCCTAAATCTTTGGCTTTTTGATCTAAAGCCCTTAATTGACTAACTGAGAGTGCTTTCATCTAAATATTCTTTCTGGTAAGTTGGTAAAGATTTGCCAATGTTAGAAAAACAAGCGGCTCTAATGCGATTCTTTATCTTTGCCTTTTTTCCTGAATAAATCTAAGAACCTATCTTCGTATTCTTTATAGACATTCCAATTATCTAATTCGCTTTTTAGTTTATTGGCAACTGTTATATCTTTTTCGGATTCTTTAAAAAGGTCTTCGATTTTTTTTCGGGCTGATTGAGGCAGTTTGGTGTAGGCGGCTAAATCTTTTTTTATCTTATCGATATCCTCTTCGCTTAAAGGGGTGGGCCCTTTTGAAGGAGTATCGCCTTTTAAATAATTTATTAATTTTTCTATTTCTTCCTCGATGAATTTACTTCTTTCCTCAATTGCTGTAAGATTGATATTGACTTTGAGGTACTTATTCATTACATTTAAAATACTACCGGTTGCTTTAGGATTCTCTATCTGCACAGTATAGAAAGGGATTTCCCCCAGAAGACATGTCCCTTTAACCCCCTTCTTCTTGGCAACGCCTAAAACTATACCGTTAAGGCCGCTAATTTGGCCTTCTTTTAATACTTTTGCCCCAATTTTTTCGAAGAATTTTAAAGAGTCATTATGGGTTGCGGCTACCCAAACCCGGGATTTACTCTTATGGTCTATCGGCTCGGGCTTAGCGGCAAAGGTAAAAACGTGATTTGCCTTATATCTTTTTATAAAATTAACGATAACCATTGATAAAGCTTCAGCATGCTCAAGCGGAGGCTGGGCTTCTCCGAGGAAAAGAATTATATCTTGTGATTTTTTTCCTTTGTAATAATAGAAAAATCCCGCCGGAGGCGAAGGCATATCTACTAAACCTTTTTCAACCGCAACCGCCGCTGGTTTGAAAAATTGACGGGCCTGAAGTTTAGCGAAAAGCTTAAAACCCATAACTTCCTTTAAATATAAAGCGCTACGGTAAGCTACCTCCCCCATGCCCGGCCAGGCAGCTATAAAAATAGGGTTTTTTAGTTTTGGACTGGCGATTTCCTTAATCATAGTATCTACTCTATCACAACTTGGGTAAAAAATAAAATTATTTTTGGAATCCTATATTGATACGGTTTGAACTTAAAAAAAGCCCTGCCGTGAGTCCGTCAGAGGTCTACGCTATCAGTCCTTTTCTCATACAAGTGGGCACCTTATCTTTACCGCCGCAACGATAAGAAATTTCGGCTCCCTCTTAAAAGGTGTTGGCTGTAGCGTTGCCACCTGCCGACGTGACAGGCAGGGAACTTACATTTTCATTATAACATTTATATTTTCTTATTGTCAAGGTAACCGAGAACCTACCTCAACCTAACACCTTCGACATCAATCAATGAATCTCTAATGCTATTATGGGAAGAATCTACCTCAGCAGAAGTTAAGGTTTTATTCTTAGATTGATAGAAAATCCTTAAAGTAAAATTGCTGTAATCTTTGGGAACATCTTTACCTTTATAAGTATCAACTATCTCTAAATCAGCCAAATATTTATTTTTTTCTTTAATTATTCTTTCTACCTTTTTAAACTTTATATCTTTTCGCAAAGATATACTTATATCCCGGTAGCTAATAGGGTATAAACTAAAAGGCTTATATTTTTTCTCTTTAGATTTTTCAGCTAAAGCCCTCAAGTCTAGTTGGGCAAAAAAGATATCTTCTTTTAAGCTTAATTCCTCCTTTAATCCTTCATCGAGCTTACCGGAAAACCCAACTACCTGATTAGAAATTATAACTTCTAAAGCGTTGGTGAAGTTTTTTAAAGTGGTTTCTTGTAATTGAAATTTACCTACATTTAGAAATGAAGCGATCTTCTCCAAAGCTTCTTTAAGATAAGAAAACCTCTCTAAGCTGCCGCTAATAGCCAACCCCAATACCGGCTTTTCCTTAAAAGACTTGCCTTCTTTATAATATATGTCTGCTATCTCAAAAAAAGAAACCTCTCTCTGAGAGTAATTTAAATTATGCCGAATTGCCCTCAAAGCCCCCGGCAGGAGGCTGCTGCGCATCGCATTTTCCTGTTTGCGCAATGGATTAACTATCATTATCGGCTCTTGTTGCTCTAAATTTTTTAACTCTTGATCGTTCTCTAAACTAAAAGTAATTATTTCCTTAAAACCAATTATTGCAAGAAAGTTAGCAATCCTATTTTTATCCTGATAAGAAAGCTTATTAATACTTTTTATATTCTCTTTTGGGTAACCGGTTAAAAATGGTATTTGGGGCCCTATTTTATCATACCCATATACCCGGGAAAATTCCTCATAAACATCGACTTCCCTTTCGATATCAAAACGAGATACTGGAGTAATTACTTCCAAGTTTTTACCCGATAAACTATTTACTTGGAAATTAAGGCTTTTTAAAACCTTCGTTACCGGGGCCTTGGTAAAAGATTCTCCTAAATATTGGCTTAAGCCATCTAAGTTAATTTTTATCTTTTTTCTGGCAAGCTTTGGTTTATTGCCGCATTTTTTAATACCTTTAGCCTCTCCCTTGCCAACCTCTGCAATCAAGGCTGCTGCTTCTACTGAAGCATAATCTAAGCTCTCTGCCGAAACTGTACGTTCGAAACGATAAGAAGATTCGGTATCTAGCCCTGCGGCTCTTCGAGATAACCTTACAGTTAACGGTGAAAATATCGCTGCTTCTAAAAATAGGTTTTTGGTATTCTCATCAACCTCGGTGTTTTTAGCTCCCATCACCCCGGCAAGTGCGATAACTTTTTTATCGTCAGCTATCACTAAGTTTTCTTTGGATAAAACTCTTTCTTTCTCATCTATTCCAATAAATTTCTCATCCTTCTTGGCCCGCCTAATATAGATATTACCTTCTATTTTATCGCGGTCAAAGGCATGTAAGGGGTTTCCCCATTTAAGCATGCAGTAATTAGTTATATCTACGATATTGTTTACCGGTTTTATACCGCAATTGCTTATAAGCTGGGCTATCTTGCCTCTAGAAGCCCCTAACTTAACATTATCGATATTTCTTCCCAGATAATAAGGACAATCTGAAAAATCTTTGATTATTATATCCTTATCTCTTATTGCTGAGCACTTTTTTAATTTTGGATATTTAATGTGAGGCTTTTTTCCTAAAACAGCAGCTACCTCATAAGCAATACCTAATATTGATAACCAATCGTGGCGGTTACTGGTAACTTCAACATCAAAAACCCAGTCTCCCGACACTTTCTCTAAAGATTCGACCTCCATCCCGGCCATGGTAAGTGAATCAGCTATTTTTTGAGCGCTCTCAGAAACCGGCAAAAATTCTTTCACAAAATTTAAACTAAACTTCATAATATCAAATCAAAACCTCTGTATTAAATTCCAATATCCAAAACAGCTTTTTTGAAAATTGTAATTTTGATAATTAAGACTTATTTGTAGCTTGTGATTTGTTATTTGGAATTTCATTATCATAACGGAAACTGTTCTAAAAACCTTATATCATTATCATAGAAAATCCTGATATCGCCAATGCCATACTTTAGCATAGCTATTCGTTCGACACCCATGCCAAAAGCAAAACCTCGATATTTTTTTGAATCTATCGAACAATATTGCAAAACTTTGGGATGGATCATCCCGCAGCCTAAAATTTCAAGCCATCCCTTATCTCTACAAACACTACATTTTTTGGTTTTATTCTTCTTATCTTTACAAATAATACAAGAAATATCGACCTCAGCCGAAGGCTCAGTAAAAGGGAAAAAGTGCGGACGAAAACGCAACTTAATATCTTTGGCAAAAAAATCCTTAGCGAATTGCAAAAGCACTCCTTTTAATTGGGCGAAATTTATATCTTTACCCACCACAAAGCCCTCTATCTGGTGAAACATAAATGAATGCGTAGCATCTACTTCATCCGGCCGATAAACTCTTCCCGGTGAAATCACTGCTAGTGGCGGTTTTGACTTTTGCATAACTCTTATTTGCGAGGGAGAGGTGTGGCTTCTAAGCAGGTGTTTTCCTTTTTCTTTTTCTTTTCTAGAAATATCTAAATAAAAAGTATCAAAAACATCGCGCGAAGGGTGTTCAAGCGGAATGTTTAAAGCCTCAAAATTATGCCACTCATCTTCAATTTCGTTTCCCTGGATAATTGAAAATCCTAATTTCTCAAAGGTTGAACAAATCGCCGAAGACACCAAACGCAAAACATGTAATGAGCCGGTATCATAATGCTTGGGAGGAAAGGTTAGGTCTAATTTTTCTTCAGATGAACTTTTCTCCTGGGCTTTTTGGCTTAAAAGAGAGGCAACCTTCACTTTAAAAAAATTGAGTTTCTTGCCCCAGGGCCCCCTGTCTTTTGGTTCTAAAGTGGGTATTTTTGAAAACAATTGTGTAAGGGCAGACTTTCTTCCTAGGTATTTTACCCTTACCTCTTCTAATTCCTGGGCAGTAGAAATATTTTCAAAATCTCTTTGAAATTCTTCTTCTAATCGTTTAAGTTCGTTTTCCATACTTTACTTTTATAAGATAAATCAAAGCCGTTGTCAAACAGATTATAAAAGCAATTACGGCCATTTTGATTTTTTCTTGAGGAGCTGAAATATCTTTTCCATAGCCCTCTTCGATAATTTCTATTTTTTTTAAATGTATATCCCCTACTTGATGTTCTGAGCACTCCCGGTTAAAAACTCCCTCTATCTTTACGATATCGCCGGCCTGTCCATAGCCGCCCCAATGAGATATTTCTTCAAAAACTTCTTTGTGTTGAGAAAATACCCCTATAGGATAAGAAAAAGAGGAAACATTTACCCAATAGCCATCCGGAGCCTTTAGGATTTCTCCAATGACCTCTCCTTCTATCTCTACAATAGTACCGTCAAAAGTGTCGGCTTTCTCCAAGAGAGTTTTAACATCAAGGTTTTTCGAATAAACAAAACTATTCACCCAAAAACAACTACTCAATACAAATATGGTTAAAAGTATCTTTTTCATTTTCTAAATAAAGATAAAATAAAACCTATTGATACAAAAATTGCAATAAACTCTAACCTTCCGGCCCACATTTGAAAAATATATACTAATTTTAAAGCTAGCGGCATAGCGGCATTTGTCACCCCGACTGATAGCCCTACATTTGCGGTAGCCGAAACTGATTCAAATAAAGAAGAGCTGGCTGGATAGCCAAAAGCCATACCAATTAATGCTCCGATTAAATAAGTAAACAAAAATAAGCCGATGAATATATAAGCATCCTTGATCCGCTTATCGGACAAGATTAAATCTTGAAGATGATGAAAGCGGTCTCTATACACAGATTTAAAAGGCATCATCCATCTTTTAGTTTCGATAAAAAATGTCTTAAAGACAATACCTAAACGCATTAATTTAAAACCGCCGGTAGTCGAACAAACTCCCCCGCCGATCATCATAGCAAAAATAATTGCCAGCAACCCCAAAATCGGGAAATTATTTAATTCCAGCACCCCTAGGTTAGTAAAACCGCAACCCGAATGAGCTGATATTAACTGATAAAATCCTCTTCTAAAAATCTCCATCTGTGAGAGGCCTTTTAATCCGAAATACAAAAGTGCGGTCAAAAATAAAGTACTTAATATGAAAGTTCTGATTTCAAAATTTTTAAATATTTCTTTTTTGCTCTTTGTCCAAAGCCAAAAATGAAGATTAAAATTAGTTGCTCCCAAAAGCATAAAAACAACTGTTGCGGTCTCAAGAATCGGGGAGTGATAATAAGCTATACTTTGAGTCTGAGGAGTAAATCCCCCGGTATCGAAAGAGGCAAAAAAAAGCCATAGAGAATGGAAGATAGACTTTTCTACAGACAAACCCTGGTCATAAAGAATAACAAAGTAAGTACTTACTCCCAATATAAGGTATGTAAAACTAACCGTCCAAATAAAGCGCGCGGTATCAACTACATTAGGCAATATCTTTTCTTGCCTGGCTTCTCCGATATAAAAACCCAAAGCAACCGGCCTGGCTTTAGTTAAAATCGAAAGGCTAGCCAATATTATTCCCTGGCCGCCGATAAACATAGTAAGATGACGCCACATATTATGCGAAAAAGACAAATGATCAAGGTCTTGAATTAAAACCAACCCTGTTGTAGTAAACCCGCTCATCGCCTCAAACCAAGCATCTATGAACGAAAGGAAATGATTTGAAAGATATAAAGGAATAGCTCCTAAAAGAGAAAATGCCAGCCATCCTCCGCTGACCGTAAAGAAAGCATGTATCCAGCCGACTTCTTTTTTGGCCCCAAATATGCTTAAAAGCAAAAAACCTGTTGAAGCGGTAATCGAGAATCCGATAACAAAATCGAAAAAAGCACTGGTTTCGTTTTTAAACAGTGCGACTGCCAAGGGAATAAGCATAAAAAAGCTTAAACCCAAAATAAGCCTGCCTAAAATATTAAATATGGTAGAAAAATCTTTTCTATCTGGAGAAATAATCATCGATTAAAATAATAAAGAAAGGCCGTAACCCAAACTTATAATAAAAAGGCAATAAATAATTTCGACTGCGATTCCTAATACAATTCTCATGAGCTACCTATTCTAGCTATATTTTGCCAATAAGCGTTTTAATCAATTCTTTTTCAACGTCAATTAAGGTTGCGGCAATTACCTCATCACCCGGCAATATAACCGTTGAACCATAAGGGATTATTATATCCGGCCCTCTTATTATTGAAACCAATACAGAATTTTTAGGAAGGGTGATGTCTTTTAAGGATTTATTTGCAACTGGCGACTCCTGGGGAATATCGACCCGGACAATTGAAAGCCTCCCTTTTTTAATACTTAAGAGGCTCATGACATCGCTAAAGGAGGCTTCTTCTTCGACAACCCGGGCAATAATTGAAGTTGAATCCACCGGGTTATCTACCTCCATGTACTTATAAAGAGGAATGTGTTTAGGGTCGTTAACCCTGGCGACTGTTCTTTTTACCCCAAAGAGTTCTTTAGCCAAATAACAAATAATTGTATTGTCTTCATCGGTAGAAGCCGAGCTTACACATACATCGGCTTTTTCAATCTTAGCTTCTCTTAAGATATCCGGATAAGTAGCGTCTCCGGCAATTATCATAATATCTTTGAGCTCGCTTGCCAATCTATTGCAGAGGCCTTCATTTTTATCAATAATGCAGACTTGATGGTTATCTTCTTTTAGTTTCTTAGCTAAAATTAAACCGAGACGGCCGGCTCCAGCTATTACGATATACATTTTTTTAATACCTCGACTATCAAATAAGTACGGTTAACTATGGTTAACCCTTCTTCTTTAAAAATCTTTTTTTTCATTGTATCGTTGACTTGAAGAATAATTTTTTTAGTATCGTATTTGCGCTTTATGACTTTTCCAATTACTAAATTCACGTTATCGTTACCGGTTAAAAGATAAATCGCATCAGCATCTTTGGCTCCGGCTTTTTCAAGGGTGTTTATGTCTAGAACATCAGCCCAAATCTTTTTCCCGTTAAAGTCATCGCCTAAAACATCCAAATGTCTTAGGCTTTTATCGACTGCGACAACGTTTTCGGAATCGGAAAGCTCATAAGCCAGTTCTCGGCCGATTCTTCCGCAACCAACGATAATAATATATTTCATTTGATTTCTCTTAAATAAATCTTACTTTTGTTTTTCGCTTAAAGCTTGCCCTATGGCAGCGGCAATCACTTCTTTAAAAACCTCTGGATGCTCAGCAGCAAGCTGGGCTAAAACATCCCGGGAAAGCAGTATTTCTTTTTCTTTCAAAGCATGCATGAAAGTCCCATACGATAGGCCCTCTTGCTTTAGGGCTGCGTTAATCCTTGTTATCCAAAGAGACCTAAACTCTCTCTTCTTTACCCTTCTATCCCGGTAAGCATAGGCATAAGCCCGGCGCAAGGTTTCAATCGCCCTGCGATATATATTCTTGCGTTGTCCCCAATATCCTTTGGTTTGCTCTAAAACCTTCTTTTTTCTTTTTCTAGAGGCTACAGAATGTTTTGTTTTCATTTTCGATCTCCTTTTTATGCTGAATATGGCATTGCTTTTTTAACTAGCTCTTTTCCGCCGGCTTCTACTTGGTTTTTCTTTCTCAAGTTCCTTTTCCTTTTTGTTGATTTATGGCTCAATAAATGGCGCCGGCCGGCTTTAGCCTTCATAATTTTTTTCTTTTTGGTTACTTTTAATCTTTTTGATACTGATTTTCTTGTCTTTAACTTAGGCATACTTCCTCCTCTATTCAACGGCCTGAGACTAAGTACTATTTGGGGCTCAAAGTCATAACCATTGTTTTTCCTAACATATGAGGGTCCCTGTCCACCCTCCCAATATTTTCTACGTCTTTAAGCAATTTGTCTATTAATTTATTTCCGATTTCTTTATGGGTAATCTCCCGGCCTCTAAAGAACATCCTTATTCTCACCTTATGTCTTTTCTCTAGAAACTCTTTTATATGTTTTAACTTAACCTCATAATCGTGTTCACCGATTCTGGGGCTAATCCTGACTTCTTTTAGTTGAGTGTGTTTTTGATGCTTCCTTAAGTCTTTTTCTCTTTTTTTCTGTTCATATTGATATTTGGAAAAATCCATTATTCTGCAAACTGGAGGCTTGGCTTGAGGAGCAACTTCTACTAAATCTAAATCAAGCTCCTCTGATTTTTTCAAAGCAGTATCTCTGGGGAAAACTCCTAGCTGCTCACCATTTGGCCCAATAACTCGTACTGTTTTGGCAAAAATCCTATCATTTACTCGCACATATTTCACTTACTTATGCCTCCTTTTTTAAAAGTTCTAATAATTCTTTTCTCGCTTTCACTCCTAAATTCTTCATCCCTCTTTGCCGCAGAGAAATTTTATTTTCCTGTTGTTCTTTTTTCCCTACTATAACCATATAAGGTATCTTATATAATTCCTTTTCTCTTATTTTTTTCTGCAAGGTCTCATCTCTTAAATCAGCCTCTGCCCTAAATCCGGCCTCTTCTAATTCTTCCTTTATTTGAGCAGCATATTCTTTTACTTCATCGGTTATACTTAACACACTTACCTGAACCGGAGCAAGCCATAAAGGAAACTTTCCGGCATAATGCTCAATCAAGGTAGCAAAAAATCTCTCCAAGCTCCCCAAAATTACCCGGTGGACCATCACAACCCTTTCATTTTTCCCATTTGAAGAACGATAAGTTAAATCAAACCTCTTTGGAATATTGTAATCTAGTTGAACTGTTGCACATTGCCACTGCCTGCCTAAGGCATCGGTTAATTTTATATCTATCTTGGGCCCATAAAATGCCCCGTCACCCTCGTTGACGCGATAATTAAATTTCTTTTTCTTTAACACCTCTTCTAATATCTTCTCGCTTCTATCCCAATCCTCGCTTTCCCCGATAAATTCTTTAGGCCGGGTACTTAATTCAGCGGTATAATCAGAAAAACCAAACTTATCCATCGCTGCTTTAACGAAATCCAGGACTCCTTCGATTTCAGAATCAAGGTCTTCGTTTTTACAAAAAATATGGGCATCGTCTTGAGTAAACCCTCTTACTCTCAAAAGGCCATGTAGAACCCCGCTTTTTTCATAACGGTACACTGTTCCCAGCTCAAACATTCTTAAAGGCAAATCGCGCCAACTATGAAGTTTAGACTTATAAATTAGGATATGACCCGGGCAATTCATCGGTTTCAAGACAAAATCCTGATTCTCTTTCTGGGCCAAATACATATATTCTTGGTAATAATTGAGGTGGCCGCTTTTTTGCCAAAGACTACTATCCATTATATGAGGGGTTCCCACCATCTGGTATCCTCTTCTTAGATGTTCTTTAATCTCCCAGTCCTCGATTATCCTTCGCAAAAGGGCTCCTTTAGGCAGATAAAACACCAAGCCGGCTCCAGCCTGACTATGATAAATGTCAAAGAGTTCTAATTCCTTACCTAATTTCCTATGATCTCTTTTTTTTGCTTCTTCTAAATTATTTAAATGTTTTTTTAATTCTTTTTTTGTCGGAAAAACTGTACCGTAAATCCTTACTAATTGTTGGTTTTCTTCCGAGCCTCTCCAATAAGCGCCAGATGTAGATAAAAGCTTAAAATACCTTGCTTCTTTTGTTGATTCCAAATGCGGGCCCCTACATAAGTCGATAAAATCGTTATGTTTATAAATTGAAACTTTATCACTGCCCAATTCTTTTATTAATTCTACCTTATAGCGTTCTCCTCTTTTTTTAAAAAAATCAATGGCTTCCTCTGAGCTCCACTCTTGATTTTCAAATGGTAAATTTTGCTCGATCTCCTGCTGCATCAGGCCTTCGATTTTTTCTAAATCTTCTTCCTTCACACCTTGGGGGATATCGAAATCATAATAAAAACCACTTTCAATTGCCGGTCCAATACCAAGTTTAGCATCGGGATAAAGTTTTTTAACAGCGCTGGCTAAAATATGAGAACACGAATGCCTTAATTTATCTAAATTCATATCTAATTTTTGCTTTACCCATAAAATTACTTTTAATAATGGTGGGCGGTACAGGATTTGTATGCAATCTCGCGAAGCGAGCCGGTTGAAGAGAATCTTCAACCGCAACTATTGCATCCATTAAACCCTTCTAAACACCACCTGTTTATAATAATATATTACCTTAAAAAATAACAAAATAAAACCATGGGCGGTACAGGATTTGAACCTGTGACCCTCTGAATGTAAGTCAGATGCGCTTCCGCTGCGCCAACCGCCCATCGATTATATCGCTCAATAATACCAAAATTCTAAGAAAAATCAACCCTTCGATTTCTCTCAGGATTGCTGCTGAGTTTAGCCAAAGCACCAAGAATTTAGCTTAAATCTCACTTTTTTTGCTATTTTCCAAAGTATTATACCTTAGGAATTGCCATCATGCAAAATGCCATTACAAAAAGAGCAACTGTTTCGATTATCCCTAAAACCATAATATATTGGCCAAATCCTTTACCGGTTTCGGCTAAAGCATCACAGGCTCGGGCCGCGGTTTTCCCCTGCATATAAGCTGAGGCTCCCATAGCAATACCGGCGATAGCACCGATAATCATTAAATAACCATAAACTTTTGGATCTGCCGGCAATTTTGCACCGATAATCTGGTCTCTTAATATCATCCCGTAAATTGTCTGGGTTAAAGGTGCTCCGACAAAAGCAACTAGAGTAAATGGTGCTGTTTTATTCTGAGCAAAAGCTCTCTTCCAAGCACCAACAGCAGCCATGCCGGCTACTCCAGTACCTAAAGCAGAACCCACGGCGGCAAAAGCCAAAGAAAAGTTCATGTCACCAAAACCTTGAATCATATTACACCTCCTTAAAATAAAACTAAAATCAAATCACTCTTTAAAAGGCCGATACTCTTTGCCGGACCATTGCATATCTAGGTGGCCTGAAAATTCAAGCATATTAAGCCTTATGCCATGTACGATGACCGACATTATCCCTAAAAGAATATTTAAAGCGTGTCCCAAAACTAAAATACAGGCTGCCAAAAATGAAGTCATTAAAGTATTCATTCCGGTAGCCAAAGCCATATTGTTAAATGTGCTGGCTATTGCTACAGTTGAATAGCCGACAGCAAATAACCTCAAGTAAGAAACTACGTCAGAAAAAGAACTTATCACATTCAGCGGTAAGTCGCTTATCGATAAAAGCATACCTTTTAAGATATTTTTCTGAGGATTAGAAAACAATATCACTAAAGCCGCACCCACGATACCGAGAAAAGAAGCAAAATTTGGTATCGGCCTCGACAAAACTAATCCCCCGGCAAAATAAAAAACAAACCAAATTATAAAAACCCAGCCAATTTGGGCCAAAGAAACCAAAGAATTTATATAACGGAAAAATTTTATCAAATGAGCTATACTTAAATGGATTGCTCCAATCAAAAAACAAAGATATATCATAAATGATTGATTTTCCTGGGCAAAGCTATCGATGCGGTTTATGACTAAAAAATTTAAAAACGGTAGTTGAGCAATCCTCTCGTAACCAAACCAAGTTCCGGTTATCGCTCCCCAAATAACAGTTGCAACACTTAAGGTATACATCAAAAAGAAAGGTTCTTTAGGTGCTTTTTTGATCTTTTTCTGGGCAAAAAAACTTGCTCCTAAAAATATTAAACCGTAACCGGCGTCACCGATCAACATGGCAAAAAATAAACTAAAGAAAATTAAAAACCAAAGGCTTACATCATACTCCTTATAGCCGGGAAGGGTGCCCATAAAATTAAATACCGGCCTTATCATCCTTACCCATTTAGGATTTTTGATTAACGTAGGGACCTCTTGCGGTTTATCCGGTTTTTGGACAACTATCCCCCAGCCTTGTTTTTTGGCCATTGCCGAAACTTTTTTTGTTGAGTGCCTTGGGCAAAACCCCTTAAGGCAATTTATTCCTTCCTTTGAAATAACTCCGAATTTCACCCGGCAAAACTCTAGCCCCTTGAAAAGCTCTTTTTTATACTCAATCAGTGATTTCTTATAAATCGACGCTTCTTTGAGGCGGGTATCGATTTCTTTGATTTTCTTCTGACGCTCATATATTTTTTTCTTTAAAGTTTGTAAATCTTCATGGGGCGGGCTTATTTGAACAAAATCTAATCTATCTTCTTTGTTTCCGGTAATATAGGCAATATAAGCTGTGGGGCCGCTTTCTTTAACAAGATGGATCTCTTCTTTTTCTTTTATTTTTTTATATTCTTTTTTACTTATAGCATAAAGCTTTAGGAAAATACCTGCTCTCTCAAGAGGAGCAAAACCATGTTCTGAAACATCACCCCACTGGTCATACCAACTGCTTTTTTTATTTAATTGGTCCAATTGTAAACTTAACTGCTCTTTTTCATCATTTAAAGCTATTACTTCTTTTAAAAAATCGGCAATGTCTGGCTTGGCAATTGCTTTCTGTTTTTTGATGTCGCTTAAAATTTTTGCTACTGCTTCCACACTCTCGATTCTATGGTTGAGGTAATCGATATAATGAGCACTTGGTTGCTGAAGCGGCTCAACGTGCACAACCCCTAACCTTCGTAAATTCCAAAGGGCATCGCTTATGTGTTTCTCAGAAACCAACAAAGTTATTTTATCCATCTTTACTATCATTGCGCGAATTCGGTTTTTCTCTTTTCGATTTTTGACTTTGCTATTTTACCTCTAATAACTTCAGCTGTTTGAAGTTCGCCTAAAGATATTTGAATAATTCTTATGCTTTCTTTAGCCTCGGGTATTTTTACTTTTTCAAATAAATTTATTCTCTGGGTAGTTGTCCTTAACTCTTCTTTTAATACTGCTACCTGCCTATGGTAAACTTCGAGTTCGGCTTTTAAATTAACTATCTCCTTAAGGGCTTCTACCCCTTTATCTATCCAAAGAGGTGTTTTGAGCAGATCATATTCTTTCTCTTTAAATTCAACTTTGGAAAAAATCGGCAAATCTATACCGGCTACATTTCCCTGCTTGACTTTAACCTCTCCTATTTCCAAAAAATCAGTCAAATCAAGTTCTTGGGCAAAAACATCAACCCAGTTAACAACATCGTTTCTTAAATTCTCGATATTATCAGTAACCTCTTTTATCCGGTGCTGTATCTTAGTTATTTCTAAACGCAGTTGCTTCTTCTTAAGCGAAAGCATCGGTAGGTACCGGTCAAATCGCTTTAAGGCTTCTTTTTGTTTTTTTAATTCGTTTTTGGTCAGTCTTAATTTAGCCATAAGTATTTGGAGGCTGGATTAGGTCTCCTTGTCTTGATTGCCTTGATCAGTTTGGCCTGGCTCCTCTTGCTCTTTTTCCTCCGGTGCTTCTTTTTGCTCGGATTCAGGCGTTTTTTTCTTCTTATCTTTAGGCCAGAATTCTTCTATTAAATCACTTCTGAAACTAGTTTCTTTGGGGCTAAAACACTCTGCCAAAATCTGCCATCCTTTATCTAAGGCTTCTTCCAAAGAGACCTTAACTCCTAAATCCATCATCTCTGATTCAAAAAGGCTTCCATATTTTAAAAGCTGCTTATCCCAGCCGCTCATCCTAAAACCCATTGAACGCTTTTCTTCGGTCTCCCGGTATTGAGCGTAAAGCTGGATCATTCCATCCATTATCGCCCGGTGGTCTTTTCGGGCTTTATCATTAACTTGCTGTTTTAAACGGCTTAGAGAACCAAAGGGCTCAATTCGTCCTTCTCGTAAATAAAATTGGCCCTCGGTTATGTAACCGGTATTATCGGGCACCGGGTGGGTAACATCATCTCCCGGCATGGTGGTGGCTGAAAGTATAGTGATTGAGCCTGCTCCTTCAAAGTCAACTGCCTTCTCGTAACGTTTTGCCAGCTGGCTATATAGGTCTCCGGGATAACCCCGGTTGGAAGGAACTTGTTCCATAGTAATTGCTATCTCCTTTAAGCCATCACAAAAATTAGTCATATCCGACAACAAGACTAAAACATCTTTACCGCCTAAAGCAAACTTCTCGGCAACTGCTAAGCATAAATCCGGAACCATTAAACTTTCAACTACCGGGTCAGAAGCAGTGTGAACAAAAAATATCGAACGGTTTAATGCCCCTCCCTCTTCCAAGGTATTTTTAAAATACATATATTGGTCATACTTTAATCCGATGCCGCCTAAAATAATCATATCGACCTCGGCTTGAAGAGCAATTCGCGCCAAAAGTTCATTGTAAGGTTCACCGGAAACGGAAAATATCGGTAATTTTTGTGACACCACCAAGGAATTAAAAACATCAATCATCGGAATATTAGTTCTTATCATCCGGTTTGGGATAATTCGCTTGGAAGGATTAACTGTGGGCCCGGAAACCTCAATCGTTGATTCAGCCAAGGATGGCCCTTTATCTCTAGGATTGCCGCTACCGTCAAAAACCCTTCCTAGCATATTTTCTGAAAAGGAAACTTTCATCGGATGGCCTAAAAATCTTACTTCATCATCTGTCGATATCCCGCGGCTGCCGGTAAAAACCTGTAAAGACACTATATCACCTTCAATCTTAATAACCTGTGCCAGGCTAGTTCCTCGTGAAGTCTTTACCCGGGCTAACTCTTCATAAGCTACGTCTTTAGCTTTAACCGTGATAACATTACCAACAATACTTAGAATTTTACTGTGAACTTTTCTCATTTTCTTCCTTGCTTTGGCTTTGTTCCTTTAAAAAATTATTAATTTTTTCTTCTTGCTCTTTAAACTCTTGGCTTTCCCATTCTTTATAATTCCAGTTTATAAATTCTTGCCTGAGCTCATAAAAATATTTTCTGGCATTATCCTTACTGTCAAAATCAAAATCCATTGACAAGACATCTGAAACCTTTGCGAAAACATGTTTTTGCCTCTCTAAAGAGGTGACGGCATCGACTTTATCAAATCCATCCTGTTGTAAATAAACATTATCTAAAAATTCGCCTTTAAGATAAATTATAAAATCTTCTAGAGTGGTTCCTTCTTCACCCACAACTTTCATCATCTGGCTGACTTCATTTCCTTTGGTAAGAATTATTTTTGCATTTTTAACCAATTGAGGATCGATAAAAGTATCGTACCTTGACCAACTTTCAAGGGGGTCAATTGAAGGAAAACGCCTAGCGTTAGCCCGGTCTCTTGAAAGGCCGTGGAATGCTCCCACAACTTTTAAGGTAGATTGAGTTACCGGCTCGTCAAAATTTCCGCCGGCCGGACTAACAGTGCCGCCGATAGTAAGCGAGCCCTTCTCTTTAAAATTCAATTCAACTACTCCGGCACGCTCATAAAACTCAGCTATCCGGGATTCAAGATAGGCCGGATAAGCTTCTTCACCCGGTATCTCTTCCAAACGTCCTGAAATCTCACGCATTGCCTGAGCCCAACGGGAAGTTGAATCAGCTAAAAGCAAAACATTCAGCCCCATCTGCCGATAGTATTCTCCTAGGGTAGCTGCAGTATAAACCGAGGCTTCTCTGGCGGCAACCGGCATTGAAGAGGTGTTACAGATAATTATTGTTCTCTCCATTAATGATTTACCGGTTTTGGGGTCGGTTAGCTCAGGAAATTTTCTTATCGTCTCAACTACCTCACCGGCCCTTTCTCCACAAGCTGCAATAATAACAATATCTACTTCGGCATAGCGGCTGGTAAGCTGCTGCAAAACGGTCTTTCCGGCGCCAAACGGCCCGGGAATGCAATAGGTGCCTCCTTTTGAAACCGGAAAAAAAGTATCTATTATTCTGACTTTAGTAATCAATGGATCTTTAGGAGTATATTTATCCCGATAGGCATCTATCGGAAGTTTTATCGGCCACTGAAAGATCATGCTTACTTTAACTTCTTGATTTTTTTCATCGGCCAAAGTAGCCACCGTATCGGTTACTTTATATTTTCCTTCTTTTATAATATCCTTGACTTTATACTCACCTTCTAAATCAAAAGGAACCATAATGTAGTGCTTAAATATTCCTTCTTTAACAAAACCCAGCGGGGAACCTTTCTCTACTTTAGCGCCTTCTTTAACTTCAGGTTTAAACTCCCATTTTTTGTTCTTATCAATAGCGTCTAATTGGGTTCCTCTTGGCAGAAAAAACCCGAATTTCTCGGCTAACTTAGGAAGGGGGTTTTGCAGGCCGTCATAAACCTGGCCTAAAAGCCCCGGCCCGAGCAAAACAGAAAGCATGTTACTTGAAAACTCGATTTTATCGCCGACACTTAATCCTCTGGTGTCTTCAAAAATCTGCATATAGGCAGTATTTGCCCTTATTTTAATAACTTCTGCCATTAAACGCTCTTCTTTGGAGATAACATAGCCGACTTCATTTTGGAGAATATTATCTTTAAAATCAACTGTTATCATATTGCCTTGAATCGATGTTATATGTCCTAATTTTTTACTCATAATTTTACCTCGGAAAACTCATCAAACATTGCTAATCCTTTCTCTTTATCAAAAGTAAAAAGGGCCTCTTGTAATTGTAACTTTAAATAGTACAAAACCAGATAAGATAAATCAAAATAATGCTCTTTTTGAGAGTCTTCAAGCAAATCCCATTGGATCTTAAGTAACTTTTTCTCAACTTCTAAAGGATCGCCCTCTAAAAGCGAGGAATTAAACGGATAAGATATCTTATAATCCTTACCCTCTTTTTTTGCTTGGCGGTACTGCTTTATTTGATTTTTAAGAGCATTATAAAATTTTCTATGTTGGTTTAAAACACCTACGGCGGTATTCTCCTTGGCTTTGACTTCAATGATAGCCTTTGTGAGAACCTTGAAGTCACCGGAGCTAAGCCACTTCCTACACTCCTCTAAAAAATCCTCCCGGCTAAGAGGCGGCTCTTGATCAAAACTTAAAGAAGGCAATTCCGAAACCAAATAATAGTACTTATCCATTACCTTCTTCTAAAATTTTACTTATTGTCGGGTTTAAAAACTGCTTTAGGGATTCAGTAATACCTTCGTCGGTGAAATCATATTGAAGGTCTTGGCCCTTTAATCCAATACGAAAACCTTTATCTATAATATTAGAGGTTTTAATTTCGATGCCGTCTTTGGCTGAATTTTTTAACTCGTTTAATATTTCTTTTTCTAACTTTTCCTTATCCGCCTTGTTTAGAAATACCTCGACATCTGCCCTTTGATTTTTCCCCCATTCTTGAATTATTTTTGTAATTAATTCTTTTAAAAAATCTGGTTTTAGCTCTCCTTGAATTTTTCTCTTTAAAGCCTTATCGAATTCTTGGACTATTTTTTCTTTTAAGCTTAACACTAAGTCTCTTGCTGCTTGCTTTAAAGATTCCCGGCTATTGGTTTTTAATTTTTCGGCCTCTTGTTTTGCGTTGTTTACTATATTTTCTGCTTCTTCTTGAGCTTTTTCTTTTATTTGAGCAGCTTGGTCCTTAGCTTTTTTGATTATCTCTTGAGATTTTTTTTGAGCCTCATCGATACCGTCTTTTTTTATTTTTTCGATTAAATTTTCTAACTTTGCATCCATTAGTAAAATACCTCCTTAACAGATATATCTCGGTTTACTTAAATAAAGGAATATTTAATTATATAACTTGCTTGGAAAAAGGCAAATTTTTTCTCTTTAGGCTTCTAATACTGCTTGGACTGCCTTTAAGTAGTCTTTTTTATTAATAATTGGGCGTCCGACAACTATATAGTCAGAACCGTTAGAAAAAGCTTCTTTAGCGGTTGCTACTCTTACCTGGTCCCCAATCTCATCTTCCCTGGAACGAATACCGGGAGTAACGACTTGCATTTTAGGAAACATTTTTTTTATACCTTCGGCGTCTTGAGCTGAGGAAATTACCCCATCTATCCCAACCCGTTGAGCTAATTCTACTAAATTATTGACTTGGTGTTGGGTTACTTTTGAACTAGTTAAAACACTTACCCCTAAAATCAAAGGCTTCCGATTGCCGCTTTCTCGAGCAGTTTCTTCTACCGCTTCCTTAACCGCTTCCAAAGCCTGTTGCCCTGCCTGCAAATGAACAGTAAAAGCCCAGCAGTCTAACCCACCGATGACCCTGGCTGTTTTTGCCATAGTATTTGGAATATCATAGAGTTTTAGGTCTAAAAATATATCATAGCCGGCAGTAATAAATTCTTTTAAAAATTGAGGCCCAAATTTAGTAAAGGCAATTGAACCAATTTTAAACTTTACCCCCTTAGGCCCTAAAACTTGAACTACTTCTTGAATTTTACTTTCATCTTCAAGGTCAAGAGCAACAATAAGTTTTTCCCAATTATTAGGCAAGTATTCCTCCTTCTAAATCTTTTATCTTATTTATTTTTTTATTTTTCAAGTAGCCCTTTATCCCTTTTAAAATCTTTTTTGGGCTATTAGGGCTCACTAAATTAATTGTTCCCAGGCTTAGGGCCCTTGCTCCGGCTAAAATAAATTCTATAGCATCATTAGAGTTTTCAATACCTCCTCCGCCGATTACCGGAATTTTTATCTCTCTAGCGATTTTAAAAACCCGGTACAAAGCCATAGGCTTAATGGCTTTACCCGAGTACCCTCCATAAACATTACCCAAGTAAGGTTTTCTGGTCTCGGTATCAATCGCTAACGAAAAGAAAGTATTGACCGCACTTATTGCATCAGCTCCGGCTTCTTCGGCAGCTTTAGCAATTTCAACTATATCTGTTACCTCTGGAGTAATTTTTATAAAGAGTGGTTTTTGAGTAATCCCTCTTAATAGTTTTACAACCTTAAACGTAGCTTTTTTATCTTGAGAGACTAATTTTTTTAGCTGTAAGTTGGGGCAAGATAGGTTTATCTCAAAAGCATCCACCCCTTTTTCTTTATCGAGCCGCTGGATTATTTTTTTGTATTCTTGGTTAGAAAACCCGCCAACACTTATTATCTTTTTACACTTTAATTTAGCAACCGAAGGAAGCTTTTCTCGAATAAAAGCCTCTAAGCCGGGATTTTCTAAACCAACTGAATTCATAACCCCGCATTCGGTCTCATAAATCCGGGGGCAGGGATTTCCAGCCCTGGGCCTAAGGGTGATGGTCTTGGTAATGATTGCTCCTATCGCTTCAAAGTCAGTTAAATCTTCTATTTCAATACCATAACCAAAAGTTCCCGAAGCACAAATTATCGGATTCTCTAAAGTTAATTTGCTTAATTTTACTGATAGGTCCATTTTAGCTTATTCTCTCTTATAATTGTATTTCATAATCGCCGGTATTACAACCCTGATAATAATATAAATATCAGCCGATGTGCGAATTTAAATTATTTACCAAAAATCATCTTCATCGAAAGGGCAAGTAAAAATATGCCGAATATCTTCTTCAATATTGCCTCAGGGACTTTTTGCACCAGCACCGCGCCGCCTAAAGCCCCGAAAAAAAATCCCAGGCAAATAAAAGCTGCCATATTTATCTTCACATTACCTTGGGTATAGTACTTCCAGGCAGCAAGCAGCCCTATCGGTGGGATCATAAGCGCCAAAGTAGTTCCTTGAGCTTGGTGTTGAGTAAGCCCAAATAATAAAACCATTGCCGGAATCAAGATAGAACCTCCCCCGATACCTAAAAATCCGCTAACAACACCGGCTAAAAGCCCTAAACCTATATAGGTATACCACATAATTACCCCCTTTAAAAAATATCTCCAATGTCAAATACCGGCCCGTCTTTACAAACTTTTTTATAGCCGTTTTTTGTTTCAATAGTACACCCGCAGCAAATCCCTAAACCACAGCCCATAAATTGTTCAAATGAAACCTCACAATCTGCTTTGGTTTTTATTTTTTTCATAACCTGATTTATCGCCTTAAACATCTCTTTTGGGCCGCAGGAAAATATATTCATCTTGTTGGCGGGTTTAATTGATTTTAATCCTTCTATTGCTGACCCTTTTATCCCTTTGGAGCCGTCATCGGTGCAGATTATAACCTTGGCTCCCAGAGATTTGAATTCTTTCTCACATAAAATCTGGTTTTTTGTTTTCTCGCCCAGTATTGCAACAGGCTTGTATTTTTTTATCTTTTGAGCTAAAAACATCAGCGGAGCTAAGCCTAACCCCCCAGCGATTAAAAGATTCTGGGCTCCTTTTATTTTATCTTCACCAAAACTAAAACCCTTACCCAAGGGGCCCAAAACATCTAACTGGTTTGCCTTTTTATATTCAGATAAAAACTTTGTCCCCCGCCCCCTAACCCGAAAGATAATAGAAACAGTGTTGCCTTCTATTTTGTGGATACTAAGCGGCCTTCTAAGAATTGTTTTTTTAACTTTTATATGGAGAAACTGCCCC
This sequence comes from uncultured Planctomycetia bacterium, assembly GCA_964526615.1. Classification (GTDB taxonomy): domain Bacteria; phylum Omnitrophota; class Gorgyraeia; order Duberdicusellales; family 4484-171; genus CAZGLF01. The sequence continues at coordinate 33,358 of CAZGLF010000001.1, read as the reverse complement.
GGATAGGCGGCCTTAGAAATGTAGGAATTCACAAAACTTAAGAGAAATACATCCTTTTTTACCTTTATATTGTCTTTAACCCTGACTATTTGTTCTTTTGGTTTTACTTTCATAGCACCTTTTATGTTATTATAAATAAATCATACAATCAAGAAATTCCTTATATAATTGATATTCTGAATTAATATTGTATAATGTTTTAATATAAATTTGATTTGAAAAATGTTTAAAAAAAGATACTTTTTTCCTCTAAAATTACTTTTATTGCTAGCCGTTTCTTTTGTTTTTACCTGGCCCTGCTTTGCCTGGACTTATATAAAAAAAACAAAATCTCCCTACAAAAACGACCCGCCGGGAACTTATATTGAAGAACGCTACGACACCACAACCGGCACAAAGACAAGACATTATTACAAGGGGGGAGTAGAGTACAAATATGAAGACAAAAAAGGAGTAGAACATGCAATAGCACCCCCCACTGACTTAGAAGTACACGAAGACGGTTCGTTATGGCAAAAAACCTACACCGGTATGGATTCTAATGGAAATAAGACTTGGAAACATGAAAAAATAGCGGACATGATTCCTGAAAAATACCTTACACGAGATGAAAAAGGCAATATAAAAAGCTATAACTTGAACAACTACATCAATCCTAAAAATAACAACGGCTATCTAGACGATAAAAAATATTTAGATGATCAATAAATTTAAAAATATCGCCCCCGCGAAAAAAATATTGACCTTATTGACGGCTGTCTTTCTTATCAGCCTATCCCAAGGAATTGGTTGGAGCCAGAACACAGACTATGGTTACATAGCTTTCTATGTTAATGATTGGATAAAAGATGCCGGGCCAAAACATTTTTTTGTTAATCTTGGGTTCTACCATTTAAACCAATCGCCCTTTAACCCTATCGCAATAGTATCTCAAATAGAAGAAAAAAACTTTAAAACCTCTATCAAAAACCGCCGGTACCATGTTTTTAAATTGCCCTCGGGCCCTCAGAAAATAAGATTAAGCCTGTCTCTCTCAACTACTAAAAGCTACCTTCAATATACCGAAACCGAACCCTTCCCCCTGTATTATGATACCAAATATAAAAGATATTATTTTGATACTGTAAACATGAGGCGGGATATTGAGATAGATATACCAAAAACAACAACAATAGATACCGATATCTACGTAAAAGCTGACGAGGTCAAGGCCTACAAGATAAATTTACATTATTGGTTTAAACTAAATACCTCTAGAAGCGACAACCTTCTTTATGTTTATGACTTCTATGATAAATCGAAAATTGTGACAATTAACACCGTCCAAAGATTCAGGTCGTTTGATGGATTTATGCAATGGTGTTACGACAACCAAAAAGAAATTATAAAACATTTCCCCTAACCTTAACAATTATTTTTCCACCCCGGAGGTGGAAACTGCCTTGCAGCACACCTCAAGCAAGCCTCTGACTGAGTTGCCTACAAAAAGCTTTTCCGCTTCTTTGAGGTCTTTCAAAAAGAGAATCTTTTCCTTTGCTTTGCCTGACTCTATCAAGTATTGTCTTAACACTCCCGGCAGAAGGCCGCAAGATAATTTTGGGGTATAGAAAATATTGCCTTTTTTAATAAATAAATTAGTAAATGTACCTTCGGTTAATTGGCCTTTCTCATTGGTGAATATTATTTCAAAAAAACCCTTTTTTTGGACTTTTTTAAGTTGGCGGTCATAAAATCGGCGCCGGGTTGTCTTATGATATAAAAACTTATCTTGTGAATTTACCTTTTTTTTGCTTATCTTGATTTTGACCGGGTCCTTTATTTTTTTAATCTTTTCTCTGGTTATTTTTACCTTTCCTTTGAAGTCAAGAGTTAATCTTATTTTTAAAATATCTTTTTCTGGTTTAACGCTGTTGTTTAGGTGGTTTTTAACCTCTTTTATGTTTAGCGGTATAGAAAAATAGGCGGCTGATTTCTTTAATCTTTGAAGGTGTAAATCTAACAACCAAAAGCCTTTATCTTGCTCCCACCTAAGGGTTTCAATTAATGAAATTTTCCTGGTAGCTTGAGAAAAAAAATCAGCCTTCAATAAAGCTTCGCTATATTCATCCTGCCAATCTGAGTCATGGATTATTCCTCCACCTACCCCAAGATTTACTTCTTTATTCTTGTTTATTTCAACAGTTCTAATAGCAACGTTGAAACAGCTATTTTTATTGGGAGCGACATATCCGATTGAACCAGTATAAATACCCCGCCAGGAAGGCTCCAATTCTCCTATTATCTGCATAGTCTTTATTTTTGGTGCCCCGGTTACCGAACCGCAAGGAAACAGGGCTTTTATGATATCTTTAATTGTTAAGCCCTTCTTTAACTTAGCCTCAATAGTTGAGGTCATCTGGTAGAGAGTTTTGTGCTTTTCGATATCAAATAAACTAGGCGTTAGTACTTTTTCGGATATCCTTCCCAGGTCATTTCTTAATAAATCAACTATCATTATGTTCTCGGCTCTAATCTTTTTACTTTTAGATAATTCTTTCTTTGATTTTTTATCTTCTTTGGAGTCAAAGCCTCTGGCGCTGGTTCCTTTCATCGGCTGGGATATGATTTTGTTATTTTTTATTTTAAAAAAAAGTTCCGGCGAGAAAGATAAAAATTTAAAGTCGCCGGTATTAATAAAAGCGGTGTAATGCGTAGGTTGAGTTTTTCTTAAATCAAAATACAACCCTAAAGGGTTTCCTTTAAACCTTGCTTGGGCTTTGAAGGTGTAATTAACTTGATAGGTCTGCCCTTCTTCTAAATAACATTTTATTTTTTGGATAGCTTTTTTATATTGGCCTTTTTTTATTAAAGGTTGAATTGAACCGGCCTCATAAAAGATATCCGGCAAAGAAGAATTTTTTATTTCTCTTTGGCATCTAAATTCAATTGGTTTTTCACAAACTCCTATCCAGGCTAAGGGATAATCTATTTTTTTCTTCAAGCCGCTTAACGATGGCTCTAAAAAATACCCTAGCTCATAAGCTAAATATCCGCAAAGCCAATAACCTTTTTCATGGTAATACTGAATTTTGCGGAAAAACTCTCTGAGATTATTTTTTGGTTCAAAAGTTACTATTTCTTTAAAACCTTCAAACAAAAAACTTTTGTTATTGCTTTGATTTGGTAATGCACTTTCTAAAAATACAAAGGGAGCGGTTAAATCAAAAAGTTTTTCGCTTAAATACTTTTGAGGTATTTTATGGTGGGTCATCTCTGGCACTTTTTGCAAAAACAAGTTCCTCTGCTGCCTAAACTCATTTTTTCAATCGGTCTGCCGCACTTATAGCAAGGCTCGCCTTTACGTCCATAAACTTTTAATCGATTTTCCATACCGCCTTTTTTACCTTCGGTATCACGGTAGGCATCTACTGAAGAACCATGATATTTTATTGCCTCGGTTAAAACATCTTTTATTTTTTTTAAAAGCAGCTTGGCTTCTTTTTCAGTCAAACTTAAAGCCTGACGCCGGGGGTCAATTCCTGCTAGAAATAAAGCCTCCTGGGCATAGATATTGCCAATTCCGGCTATCCGGTTTTGATCAAGCAACAATACTTTAATTTTTGTTTTTTTGTTCTTTAAAATCTCGCTGAATTCTTTATCGGTTAATTCAAAAGGCTCAGGCCCTAGCCTTTGAAGAAAACTTAAATCCTCAAAGCTCGAGCGAAGCCGCAATTCTCCCAAAACTCTTTGATCCATATAATTTAGAAACTTACCGTTGGAAAGCCCAAAAACAGCTCTGGCTTTGGGGTCTTTTTCTCCATATAAAAGCCAGCCGGAAATTCTTAAATGAACTATAAGAAACTTTTTATCTAAAACGAAAATCAAAAGCTTGCCTCTTCTTATGATATCTTCTATTGAAGAATTTTGGATTTGCTTTTTAAATAGGTCTTGTGAAGGCTCTTTAACAACTTTATTATGGTTGATTGTAATATCGGTTATCTTAACACCGATGATTTTTTTACTCAATTCCCGCTTGATTGTCTCAACTTCTGGTAACTCAGGCATATTCTTACTTCAAAACTTATTTTGCTAACTTAACTTTATTGTATTGTCTATACAAACGTTGGATCCAATTAGCCTTTGCCAAGAAATGTTAGGCCTTAGGCGATCCGCCTGCGGCGGATATTAGATACAACTTCTG
>CAZGLF010000001.1:5405-29078 GCA_964526615.1 uncultured Planctomycetia bacterium | reverse complement strand
AGAAATGTTAGGCCTTAGGCGATCCGCCTGCGGCGGATATTAGATACAACTTCTGATAACTCAGGTATATTCTCTTTTAAAAAAGAGTTGGAAATCACTTCTTTATTATTTCTAAATAAATTTTTCTGTTTCTGGGGCCGTCAAACTCGCAAAAGTAAATTCCTTGCCAGGTTCCTAAAACCAATTTTCCTTTATCGACGATTATGGTACGAGAAAAACCCAATAAAGACGCTTTGATGTGCCCGTCGGAATTACCTTCTAAGTGGGTATAATTTTTATCAGAAGGCACGAGTTCTTCTAAATGATTTAAGATATCGTTTTTAACACAAGGGTCAGCATTTTCATTTATAGTTAAGGCGGCTGTAGTATGAGGGCAATATACTACACAAAGCCCTTGAGAAATATTTTCTTTGTTTAAAACTGATTCTATCTTAGACGTAACATCAATCAACTCTGCTCTTTTTTTTGTGGGTACTTCTATCTTTATCATAATTTATCTAAAAAATTACATAGACCATCAAAAAACTTACCAACAAGATAATCGCTGTTACAATTACCCATAAAGGTTTATGGCTGCCCCCAGCAGTACTTTGCCCGCAATAAAGACACATAGTTGCATCGGCTGGTATAGGTTTTTTGCAATGCGGACAAGGCTTGAGGTGTTGCCAATTCAGCTCTTCTTTCTCCTCTACAACCTCTTTAAATTCAAAGTTATCTTGCATAATTTTATTTGAGGTCTTTATAAATACCGTCGTAGCTCTCAGTCTGTTCAACCCGGGTAAAAACCAATTGCACCATCCGTGCGTTCTCCTTTACTTTTACCCCAGCCGGATTTGAAACAACCAAGATAAATTCTCCTTTGCCTTTAAAGCCGGCATCCCAGACTCCATTATGGGCAAAAACCCCCATCCTCAACAAAGATGTTCTAGGATATGCAAAAGCAACTAAGGTGTTGGGCAGATTTACCGTTTCATTGGTTTTGACTTTATAGGCGCCGGGTTTTAAATGCCACCAACCATACTTATCCTCATCGCTTTTTTTTGCCGGCTTTAACTCTTGCCCATTGGGAATTACTCTTTCTTTATTTGAAAAATCTACTGCCCCGGCAGAATCAAATTTAAAAATTGCTCCAACAGTTAAATCGATTCCATTTGGGGTCAGCTGCTTTTCTAAGCTCATATAACCTTGGATTAATTGATGTTGGGAGATTGCTTTTTCAATTTCTTTTTTATTTAGCATTTTTAAACCTCTTAATTTTTTTAATTACTTCCTGCGGGGTTTTTGTTTTAATAACTCCTTTTATATCCCAAGTATCTAAGCCGTAAATTTTTTTATTCTCATTTAAAGCAAATGCTATTTCTGAAAGCGTCCCATGCTTGCCGTCAATTGCAACCACTACATCGCTGGCTCTAACTACTAAAATATTTCTGGCAAAACCTAAGCCGGTAGGTATCTTGACGCTTAAATACTTATTGGCTTCTGCGCCATCTGAACTCGGTAAAATCCCTACCACCAAACCGCCTTCTTCTTTAGCCCCCAAAGATGCCGCACCCATTACTCCTTGGCCGCCTCCGCAAATTAAAACCCACCCTTCTTTAGCAACTAATCTGCCAAACTCTCTGGCTACTTTATGGTATTTTTTACAGCAGCGTGAACCGCCAATCACTGATATGTTCATTTTTAATCTCGAAGTATCTCTAACAATGTTTTTAGATTATCCAACATATAAGAGCCGTTTTTTGCTTTGCTGCCGGATATCCTCTTAGAAAATAAAATCCTCGCTCCTTTTCCCTTTAAACTTTCCGTTAACTCCTGAAGTGCTTTTTGGCTTCCACTGCCGCTTCCGTAAGTTAAAATACAGGCTGTTTTTTTCTTCTCAAAGTTTTGGATTTGCTCAAGATAACTTCGCAGTGCCGGTGCAAAAGTAAAAGCCCAAACCGGTGATGCAAAAACTAAAAAATCATAATTTTTTAGATCTTTCGGGTATTGACTTAACCGGGGCTTGTGTTTGGTAAATGCTTGAAAGCATTGTTTGAAGAAAAATCCTTCCTGATTCTGGGGAACCAAACTTATCAAATCCACCTCTTTACCGCTTAGGTGGTTTTTTAAAAACAAACAAGCTCTTTTAGTATTGCCCGAAAAAGAATAATAAATAACCGCTATTTTACTCATAAGATCAAAACAAACTTAATTGGTCTTCTGATTTTTTGTTATCTTCGCCCCCGAATATTTTAATTACCCCATATTCTCCGTCATATCCCGGAATAACATTTAATTGCTTCTTTCTAACCCGTTTTATCCCCATAGCTATCTGTTCTGTGAGATGGGAAAATAGATCTTTTTCTTCTTTCTTGATTAAAATATCAAATTCACTTCCGTAAGCATCGATGATGTCTAGATATGTTCTTCCTACGGCCTTACTTTGTTTTCCCACCCCTATAGCTTCAGATATTATCTCATCTAAAGGCACCATACTTTTATAGCCAATGGCATTCTCCGGCACATACCCGTAAGGCCTATCGGCTAACTCCTGAACCCGGCTCAAAACTCCTTTAGTCAAAGGCCGGTTGCAAGCCGGACATATTCCATTACTTGCTTTGGTCTGATCAGGATGAAACCTTATGTCACAGTTGCGATGGCCGTCATAATGGTATTTACCTTCTTCGGGGAAAAATTCAACTGTATAAAGAAATTTACTCTTATCTTTTTTCTCGAGGACTTTTTTTATCTCCCAATAATTTAAATCACAATTAAAAACATTGGCCTCTCTCCCGATACGCGAAGGAGAGTGAGAATCTGAATTTGATATCAGAGAAAACTTATCCAATTTTGAAACCATCCAATTCATGGCCGGGTCCGAAGAAAGCCCGGTTTCAAGCGCAGTTATTTTTTCGGTATATTTTCCAAAAGCTTCCTCTAGGCAATCAAACCCCGAATTAGACCCGAAAACCGAAAACCAGGGAGTCCAAATATGAGCCGGAACCAACATTATATCATCGGATATCCTAAAAAGCTCTTCGGCCAACTTATAACAACTAAGCCCTAAGATCGGGCGCCCATCAGAAGCAATATTGCCGTGGGTTGAAAGCATTTTATTTATTTCCTGAACTATCTCAAACGATGGCGCCAAAACAACATTGTGAACTCGATACACTTTGCCTTTCTGGGAATAGATACTCGATATTTCTGCCGATAGAATAAAGTGGATGTCTTGGTTTACGTAAAGGCCGGCTCCTTCCTTTGGCTTGAGAGAACTTTTGAGCTCTTGGAGCCAAAGATGATGCGTAAAATCTCCGGTACCTAAAAGAGTTATCCCTTTAAGCCGGGCCCACTTAGTCAAATTAGCAACATTCATATCGCGGGAAGTAGCCCGAGAATATTTTGAATGAATATGAAAGTCAGCTACAAATTCCATTTTTGATCGTTATGCTTTTCTTTTATTATTTTAAAGTTTAAGGCCTTTTTTGAATTTACCACTCCTTGGGCAATTTGTAAATATTTTATATTACCCGTTAACTAGCGGTTAGATCTTGGCGGAATAAACGATTTTTCCTTTGTATAACGTGAGTTCGACGGCGCCTTCTAATTCTTGATTTAAAAATGGGGTATTTTTTGATTTAGAAACTATATTTTCTAAAGTCGGGGTCCACTTTTTATCCGGGTCAACGATGGTTAGGTTAGCTAAATATTTTTCTCTAACCTCACCGCGCTCTTTTAACCCAACTATCCTTGCTGGATTCGCTGCCAGCTTAGCAGCTACATCCTCTACACTAAGTAATCCTTTTTTGATTAAATAAGTGTTAACTAAAGAAAAAGCCAATTCCAACCCAATAAAGCCAAAAGGAGCATCCTCAAAAGGGAGCTCTTTTTCTGATTTAGAGTGTGGTGCATGGTCGGTAGCGATACAGTCGATTACTCCTTCTTTTAACCCTTTAATAATGGCTTTTAGGTCTTCGCGGTCACCTAAGGGCGGATTGACTTTGAAATTACCATCAAAAGAATTCTTTACGATATCATCTAAGGTTAATGAAAAATAATGTGGGCAGGTTTCAGCGGTGACTTTAACCCCTTGGGCCTTTGCCCTTTTAATCAGCTCCACACTATCTGCTGTGCTGATATGTGCAAGATGGACTTTGGTATCGAGATACTTTGCCAGAGCAATATCTCTTTGAACAATTAAACTTTCACTTATTGAAGGTATTGCGGCAATACCGTACTTAGAAGAAACCGCACTCTCTCGCATCGAACCTCCGTCGGAAAGAGAACTGTCTTCGCAGTGGGAAACAAGCAGCAGGTCAAACATTTTTGCATACTCAAAGGCCCGGCGGAGAAGTAAGCTGTCTTTGACTGATGTTCCGTCATCGCTTAAGGTCTTACATCCGGCTTTCTTTAAAGCGCCGAATTCGCTGAGTTCTTTAGCTTCCCTTTTTTTAGTAATTGTTCCGACCGGATAAAGATCTATCAACCCTACCTTCCGGGCTTCTTCAATCAGCCAATTAACTATCCCCTCGTTGTCGATTGCCGGGTCGGTATTGGGCATGCAAAAGCAGGTTGTAAAGCCTCCCTTTACGGCTGCTCGCGAACCACTCAAAATATCTTCCCGCTCTTCTGCACCGGGAGTGCGAAAATGGGTATGCAAATCGATGAATCCCGGAAAAAGATACTTGCCCGAGGCATCGATTTCTTTATCGGCTTTTACATTAATCTTTTTGCCTACTTTTTCAATCTTTGTATTATTGATTAAGACATCATTTTTTTCGGTCTTTTCCGGATTAACTACCTGGGCATTTTTTATCAAAATTTTCATATCACTCTCTTTCTAGTTCCAATTAAATACAAAACCGCCATTCTAAGAGCCAGGCCATTTTCGGCTTGCTTTAGAATTAAAGGATGGACCGCTTCTTTTAAGGCTGAGTCAATCTCAACATCCCAATTAACCGGACCGGGATGCATTATTAAAGCTTTCTTTTTGAGTTTTGAAAATCTCGCTGGTGTTAGAGCAAATTTCTCACTATACTCTCTGAAGCTTGGGAAAAACGATGAGGCTTGCCTTTCCTTTTGTATTCTAAGCATAATTACAACATCGGCTTCCGGAAGGGCTTTATCAAAATCTCTGCAAACCTCAATCCCCATCTTCTCGAATTCATAGGGAATAAGCGTTGGCGGAGCGCAAACATTTACTTTTGATGAGAATTTTTGGAAGCCAAAGATATTTGACCGGGCCACCCTTGAATGCTTTATGTCTCCAACTATTAAGACATTTAGTTTTTCTAAAGTACCCAGGGCTTCCTGGGCAGTAAACATATCAAGCAAAGCTTGGGTAGGATGTTCATTTTTGCCGTCTCCGGCATTGATTATGCTGGCTTGAGTATATTTAGTAAAAAGCGGTAAGCAGGCACCGGTTGCGATTCTCACGATCATGATATCTGGGTGATAAGCTTCAAGGTTTTTGATAGTGTCAATAATAGTTTCTCCTTTGGAAAGGCTGCTTGCGGAAGATGAAAAATTCACCACATCGGCACTAAGACGCTTAGCTGCCAATTCGAAAGATGTCCGGGTACGGGTTGAATTCTCAAAAAATAAATTAATAATTGTTTTTCCGCGAAGAGCCGGAACCTTTTTCACCTCTCTTTTGGAGATCTCCTTGAAAGAATTTGCCAGAGAGAATATGGTTTCTAATTCTTCCCTGGTTAAGTCTTTAATCCCCAAAATATGTTTTTTCTCCCAAGTATCCATTCTATTTTTTAGCCTCGTTGATTACAACCTTATCTTCTCCATCTATTTCTTTTAACTTCACTTCAATAGTTTCTTCCCGCGCAGTAGGGATGTTTTTGCCGACAAAATCAGCCCGTATCGGCAGTTCTCGGTAGCCCCGATCAACCAATACTAGGTATTCAATCTTTTTCGGTCTTCCAAAATCCATTATCTCATCTAAAGCTGCCCGAACAGTTCTGCCGGTAAACAATACGTCATCAATTAAAATAACGGTCTTGGAAGTAAGATCGAAATCTATCTTTGTTTCCTTAACTAAAGGTTTGGGCCCGATTGTAGTTAGATCGTCGCGATATAGCGTAATATCTAAAACCCCCAATGGCGGCCCTATGCCTTCGAGCTCCTTTATTACCGCTTGTATCCGTTTGGCTAAATAAATTCCTCTGGTCTGAATACCGATTAAAACTAATTCTTCTACATTGGGATTTTTTTCGATGATTTGGTGAGTGAGCCGGTAAATTGTTCTGCGGATATCTTCTTTTCCTAATACAGCTTTCATTTTCTTCTCCCTTGGCCGCCGGAAAATAAAAAACCCGTTCCACAAAAATTGAAACGGGATATTGTCGCATTAATTAAATCTCTCATTTTTTCTCCTTGCCAGCCTCACTGGACTGCCTTAAAGGCTATTACATATATACCTTATTAAACCAACAATGTCAAGGCTGATTTTAGGAGCTATCAACCACATTTAGAAATGTCCTCTTTTAAACCTCTGTCAAAACTAATTCTTCAGAGGCTTTTTTACCGGCCAAACAGCGATCTAGGCAAAAAGCTACTATTACTAAGTTAAAACATTAAGATTAAGCACCAAGTTTCCACCCCGTAGGTGGAAGTTTCCACCTACGGGGTGGAAAAGGTTATAATGCCGAAGAAATGTTAGCTCCTGCCTCTATTCTCAATTATTACGGTGAATTCTCCTTTGGGCTCCCGCTCTTTAAACTGCAAAAGTACCTCTTCTATAGGCCCCTCCAGGATTTCCTCAAATTTTTTGGTCATTTCTCTTGCTAAAGCCGCTCTGGCATTTCCAAAAACCTCTCTGGCGTTTTCCAAGGCACGCCTTATCCTAAAAGGTGACTCCAAAAAAACAACCGCTACTTTGGCTAATTTTGCTTGCTCTAATATTTTTTTTCGGGCGTTTTTTTTCTTCGGCAAATATCCGAGAAAGAAAAATTTATCATGCGGGATAGAAGTTAAAGCCAAGGCATTAATAACACTTGACGGGCCCGGGATTGAAGTAATATTTAAACCCTGCTTCCTTGCTTCTCTTATTAATTTATATCCGGGGTCGGATATGGTTGGTGTGCCTGCACTTGAAACCAAAGCAATATTTTTGCCCTGCTTTAATTGCTCGATGACCTGTGGTGTCTTTTTTTCTTCATTATGTTCAAAAAAGCTTACTAACTTTTTTTTAATATTAAGCCGGTTAAGCAGAAAACCGGCCTTTCTCGTATCTTCTGCTAAGACAATGTCAGCTTCGCCTAAAACACGAATAGCACGCAAAGTAATATCTTCTAAATTTCCTATTGGAGTAGCTATTAGGTATAACATTTATTCCACAGTAACTGATTTGGCTAAATTACGCGGCTGATCAATCTCGCACCCAAGATTTCTTGCTACATAATAAGCAAATAATTGTAAACTTACTGCGACCAGAAAGGGGTTTAGCTCCTGGTTGGCAACCGAGGGTAAATGTATCGTTTTATCGCTTAGCGATGCTGCTTCTCGGTCTCCTTCATTTAGGATTGCTAAAATTTTCCCTTTCCTTGCCTTCACCTCTTGTATATTAGATACCATTTTTTCATAGAGTTCATCTTGGGGGGTAATACAAACTACGCCTCGGTATTCATCGATTAAAGCAATCGGGCCGTGTTTCATCTCTCCGGCCGGATAACCTTCGGCTGGGATATAAGAAATTTCTTTTAGCTTTAAAGCTCCTTCTAAAGCTGAAGGGTAATTTATTCCTCTTCCTAAAAATAAAAAAGACCCGAATTTCGAAAACGTTTTGGCTATTTTTTTAATCTCACCGGTATTATTAAAAATCTTCTTTAAGTGTTGAGGCAGCCTTTTCAAGTCTTTTAAAAAATGTGTGTAGTCGGCCGTCTTCATCGTTTTTTTTATTCTCGCCAAATTCAAGGCAAATAAATAAAGACATAGGACTTGGGCAGTATAAGCTTTGGTGGAGGCAACTCCGATTTCTGGGCCGGCTAAGATAGCTATTACTGCATCGCTTTCTTTAACCAGGCTTGACCCTAAAACATTACAAATACTTAAAATCTTAGCTCCGGCTTTTTTCCCCTCCCTGACCGATGCTAAAGTATCTGCGGTTTCTCCGGATTGGGAAATGGCAACTATTAAACTATTTTTAGCTAAGTTCAGATTGCGGTAACGAAATTCCGAAGACGTATCTATTTCAACATCTAAACCGCAGTGTTTCTCTAAAAAATACTTGGTTACATAGCCAGCGTGGTAAGCTGTTCCGCAAGCGGTTATATATATTTTTTTTAGATTTTTCAAGTATGCCGTGTTGAGATTGAACTGAGGAAAATGAATACTGTTACCTTTAGAATAGAGTGAAAAAATCTTTTTCATCACCGCTGGCTGTTCAAAAATCTCCTTTAGCATAAAATGGTCATAGCCGTTTTTACCTGCTTCTTGTATTTTCATTTTAATCTTTTCAGGGGTTGGGTTTACTTTTTTGTTTTCGAAATTATATATTTGTACATTACCTTTTTTTAATACGGCTACTTCTTGGTCCTTTAAATAAATTGCTTTTTTAGTAAAGGGCAAAAGAGCCGGCATATCGGAGGCAACATAATTATTTTTTCCGCCTAGCCCGATTATTAAAGGGCTTGATTTTCTAGCAACGACGAGCTCCTCAGGGCTATCAACGCACACCAAAGCAAGTGCAAAAGAACCTTCTATTTTTTTAATGGTTTTTAACAGAGCTTCTTTGATTGAGCCTTTATAGTATTTTTCGATTAGATGAATTATCACTTCACTGTCGGTTTCGCTTCTAAACTTACATCCTTGTTTTTTTAATTTTTCTTTCAAGGGTAAGAAATTCTCAATTATTCCGTTATGAACTAAAGCGATTTTTTTATCGGTGCTAAAGTGAGGGTGGGCATTTTTTTTATTTGGCCTGCCATGGGTTGCCCAACGGGTATGCAAAATGCAAAGGTTGGTTTTGCCTTTTATTTTCTCTTTTATTTCTTTTTTTAATTCAGCGATTTTACCGGAGCGTTTTTTAATAAATAGCTTTCCCCTATTGACCGCGGCTAAGCCGCAAGAATCATAGCCTCGATATTCAAGGCGAGACAATCCTTCAACCAATGAATTAAAGCTTGTATCTCCCCCTACATAACCAAAAATTCCACACATTTTATTCTTCCCCTTTTTCCGGCTCCTCTTTAATGCCGGCTGAGTTGTCTATCCTAAAGTAGTGTTGAGCTTTTTTCCCGGTAAGATAAAGTATTAATACCCCCGGATAAAAGATTTGTAAAATAACCTGGTGGATTAACGAAGTATTAAACAAAGCAGTTAAGGCTCCCAAGGCCACTATAAAAAAACAAAAATATAGGGTAAGCCTTCTACCCCATTGCCGTCCTAAAAATATCCCTGCTCCTGAAACCATAAATACAGTAGCCACCGCTATCTGTAAAAGCATAATATTTTGTATTTGTGAAGCGGTAATGGTTGTCTCTGGAAAATATTGTTGGAATTCATCAACTACTTCTTTCCCAAGCTGCGAAGATGCATTTCGATAAATAGATATTGAAGACAATAAAGACGCTAGGCCTAGAATAAAAAAATTGATCCCCGCTAATATTAAGATTCCTAAAGGTTTGTTTTTTATTTTCATTGTGTAAGTAAGGGGCTTTAAAATAACAAAACGACCCCAGCCGGATTTGAACCGGCGCCGTCGCCGTGAAAGGGCGATGTCCTAAACCGGGCTAGACGATGGGGTCAATTTTATCCTTAATTTTAGAACGTAAAGTTAATTTGTCAATAAAACTTTTAATCTTCGGGGATAATGCGGGCTACCGTAGATAGTTTATCATCCTTTTCTAGGTTAATGATTCTTACCCCCTGAGTTGAACGGCCAGAAAGACGAATATCTTTTACTTTGGTTCTAATAAGAATGCCTTTTTGGGTTATGCATATTACTTCATCATCCGAACGCACCAAAACCAAAGCTTTTACTTCTCCAATTTTATCTGAAAGCTTGATATTAATAACCCCTTTACCGCCTCGGGATTGAAGACGATATTCTTCTACCAAAGTTCGTTTAGCAAATCCTTTATTGGTTGCGGTAAGCAAAGCGAAATCTTCTTTAATAAACGCCTGTTTAATTAAGGTCATACCCAAAACTATATCTTCTTTGGAAAGCTTTATGCCTCTGACCCCGCGAGACTGCCTACCAGTAGGTCTTATCTCTTTTACTTTAAATCTAATGGAAAGGCCTTTCTTGGTGGCTAATATCACCTCTTCTTTATCTTCGCAAATCCCCACCCCAATGAGTTTGTCGTTGTTATCTAAGGTAATTGCAAAAATGCCGTTTCTGCGTACGTTGGAAAAAGCATCTAAAACAGTTCTTTTAACCATCCCCTGTTGAGTAGCCATCATAATATAACTATCTTCAGTAAATTCTTTAATCGATAAAACCGTAGTTATTTTTTCTTTACTCGATAAACTCAATAGGTTGACTATTGCTCTACCTTTAGAAACCCTTGAACCGGTAGGGACTTCATAAGTTTTTAAAGGGAAAACTTTGCCTTGGTCGGTGAAAAACAACAACGTATCTTTACTAGAGGCAACAAAAAGATGTTCTACAAAGTCAGCCTCGGCTGTTGCCATCGCCGCCACCCCTCTGCCTCCCCTTTTTTGTTGGCGATAAGTAGTCAATGGCATACGCTTGATATAGCCCGAACCGGTTACGCTAACAACCATATCTTCTTCTACTATTAAGTCTTCAATTTCTATCTCTTCTTTCTGGGCGACTATTTCGGTACGCCTGGGGTCAGCAAATTTATCTTTGATTTCCTTTAGCTCCTCTTTTATTAAGCCTTCTTGTTTTTTCTCCGAAGAAAGGATTGATTTTAAATACTCGATTTTTTTCAATATTTCCAGATACTCTTGTTCGATTTTTTTTCTTTCCAATGCACAAAGCCTCTGCAACTGCATTTCAAGTATTGCTTGCGCCTGGACCTCTGAAAGTTTGAATTTTCTTACTAAGGCTTCCTTGGCTTCTTGAGGGCTTTTAGACTTTTTAATTATCTCAATAACTTTATCTAAAAATTTTAGCGCTATCTTTAACCCTTCTAAAATATGTGCCCTTCTTTCGGCTTTGTCTAGCTCGAAACGGCATCTTTTTACAATCACTTCTTTTCGAAAATGAATATGGTGAAAGAGCATCTCTTTTAAGTTAAGAGTTTGCGGCTTGCGGTTAACCAAACACAAAAATATAGCTCCGAAGGTTCCCTCCATACTAGTATGTTTAAAAAGACGGTTTAAAA
The DNA here is from genome assembly GCA_964526615.1 of uncultured Planctomycetia bacterium. Classification (GTDB taxonomy): domain Bacteria; phylum Omnitrophota; class Gorgyraeia; order Duberdicusellales; family 4484-171; genus CAZGLF01. The sequence continues at coordinate 17,793 of CAZGLF010000001.1, read as the reverse complement.
TAATTTCTGCCTGGGCATCCCGCTTTAGCTCAATGACTATTCTGATACCATCTTTATCGGACTCATCTCGCAAATCAGATATCCCTTCCACCCTTTTGCTATTAATTAAATTTGCGATTTGCTCCATCAAGGTAGTTTTGTTAAGTTGGTAAGGTATTTCGGTGATTACGATTTGGGACCGGTTTTTTCCGTGCTCGATCGATGTTTTTGCCCGGAGCGTTAGCTTGCCGCGGCCTTTTTTATACATATTTAAAATATCGGTTTTCCCGCAAATAGTAGCTCCGGTTGGAAAATCCGGACCCTTGATGTATTTATGAAGGTCTTTTATCGAAGCCTTGGGGTGATCAATTAAATAAGTTAAAGCCTCACAGACCTCTCCCAAATTGTGCGGCGGCATATTGGTCGCCATTCCAACAGCGATCCCGCTTGCACCATTAAGTAACATAGTCGGCAAGACCGACGGAAGGACCTCGGGTTCTTTTAGCGAACTGTCGAAATTCGGGAAAAAGTTAACGGTATTTTTCTCGATATCCCGCAAGGTATAGTCGGTAATCTTTTCCATCTTGGCTTCGGAATATCGCATTGCCGCTGGTGGGTCGCCATCTATTGACCCAAAGTTACCTTGCCCATTTACCAAAGGATAACGTAAAGAAAAATCCTGGGCCATCCTAACCAAAGCATCATAAACCGCAACGTCTCCGTGAGGGTGATACTTACCTAAACACTCACCAACAATTCTGGCACATTTTTTATGCCCCTGATTATAGCGAAGAGAGAGTCCGTGCATTGAGTAAAGGATTCTTCGCTGAACCGGTTTAAGTCCATCACGGATATCGGGCAAAGCCCTGCCTACGATAACACTCATTGCATAGGAGAGGTAAGATTCTTTCATCTCCTCCTCTAAATGCTTTGTAATAATCTTTTCTTTTACCTTTTCTTTCATTTTATACGTCTAAATTTTTCACCTGATGGGCATGGTTTTGAATAAATTCTCTTCTCGGCTGAGCCTGTCCCCCCATAAGCACCGTGAACACCCTATCGGCCTCCACTGTGTCTTCCAAGGTAACCTGAACCAAGGTTCTTTTTTGAGGATCCATAGTGCTCTCCCAAAGCTGCTCCGGGTTCATCTCCCCCAGTCCTTTATATCGCTGCACACTCATGCCTTTAGTAGCTGCTTTTCTTACCTGCTCTAAAACTTCTTTTAGGTTATTACAATTTACCTTTTCCTCATCCTCCTCGTTCTTTAGAACAAAAAGGTCCCTATCTTGTTTAATATAGTCTTTTAGAGACGTTCCGATATTCAGCAGTTCTTCATTTATCTTTTTTATCTCATGGGATTCATAAATTTCAACGTAATCTAACTCTTCGATATCTCCATATTTATTTAGTTCCTCTTCCTCTAAAACAAATACCGGTTGTTGGTTCTCGGTTATTTTATACGCCGGATACTTCTTTTTCTTCTCTTTTATATTTTCCACATACTCTTTAAAAGGAACGCTTTTTCTTTCTAATAACATTTCAAGCTGCTCGATAGCGATTAGCTGTTGTATTATCTTTTCCAGCTCTTTCTTAGTAAAAGGCTTCGCTCCTTTAGTATCTTTTTTGAGCTCGACTGCTTTTGTCCCCAAAGAAAGAATAATATTATTCATCTCTTTTTCGGTATGGATATATTCTTCCCAACTCTTTTTCTTTATTCTGTACAATGGGGGCTGTGCAATATAAATACATCCTTCTTCAACTAAAGCAAGCATGTGCCGATAAAAAAGAGTCAAAATTAAAGTTCTAATATGTGAGCCGTCAACATCAGCATCAGCCATTATTATTATCTTTTTATACCTTATTTTGGAAATATCAAAATCATCTCCGACTCCGGTTCCAATAGCTGAGATTATCGTCCTAACTTCTTCGCTTGATAGAACTCTATCCAACCGGGCTTTTTCGACATTAAGGATTTTTCCTTTTATCGGTAAGATAGCCTGAAAATTTCTGTCGCGAGCCTGCTTTGCCGAACCGCCGGCGGATTCTCCCTCTACAATATATATTTCGCAAAAATCGGCATCTTTTTCGGAACAATCCGCCAATTTCCCTGGCAGGTTAGCAGCATCTAAAGCGCCTTTTCTTCGGGTTAGCTCTCTGGCCTTTCGGGCGGCTTCCCTTGCTCTTGCTGCGACAACTGCCTTTTGTACTACTTTGTTTATAACCGAAGGGTTTTCTTCAAAAAAAGAACTCAAGGCTTCAAAAGCAATTGAGGCAACCAGGCCATCGACTTCTGAATTCCCAAGTTTTGTCTTGGTCTGCCCTTCAAATTGAGGGTTAGGTATCTTAACGCTTACCACCGCACAAATGCCTTCTCTAGCATCGTCTCCGGATATGCTATTAAGGTTTTTAAGTAGCTTTTTGTTTTTCGCGTATTGATTAATTGCCCGAGTGAGGGCAGTTTTAAACCCGCTTAGGTGAGTTCCTCCTTCGATGGTATTTATGTTGTTGGCAAATGAATATATACTTTCTTTGTAGCCGTCGTTATACTGTAAGGCTCCTTCGATTTGGACACCGTCTTTTTCTTTTTGGAAATAAATTATTTTTTTGTGAAGGCAATTTTTGTTACGGTTTAAATATTCCACAAACGATACGATACCGCCTTTGAATTTAAAGACAACTTGCTTATCTTTTTTCTCATCGCTTAATATTATTTCTACATTTTTATTTAAAAAGGCTAGCTCCCGTAATCTTTGAGACAAAATATCGAACGAAAAATCCAAGGTGGAAAAAATCTCTTTATCGGGCTTAAAGGTTATTTTGGTCCCGGTTTTTTTTGCTTTCCCAATAACTTTTATTTTGGTCTTGGTCTTACCCTGTTCAAAACTTTGGTGGTATGCCTTCCCGCCTCTTTTTACTTCAGCCTCCAACCATTCGCTTAAACCATTAACGCAACTAACACCCACTCCGTGTAAGCCGCCGCTTACTTTGTAAGCCCGGTGGTCGAATTTTCCTCCGGCATGTAAGGTGGTAAGGACAACCTCCAGGGCGGGTTTTTTGAGTTTTTTGTGGATGTCTGTCGGGATACCTCTTCCGTTATCATCCACTGAAACGCTCCCGTCGGGATGGATAGTAACTTTTATAGTGTCGGCGTGCCCGGCTGTAACCTCATCGATAGAGTTATCCACTACTTCATAAACTAAATGGTGTAAGCCTCGTGCGGTTGTGTCGCCGATATACATCGCCGGCCTTTTTCTTACCGCCTCAATTCCTCCTAAAACTTGGATTGTTGTAGCGTCGTAGGTTGATTTTGGTTGTGGTTGTTTAGTTTTCTTTTTAGCCAAGGTTCACCTTTATTTTTTTTATTTGTTTGTATTTATTTTTTATTTTTTTTAGAATATCTTCTTTTTGTAAGTTGAAATTATACACTGCGCTTGAAGAGTCTGCAAGCAGAACTATTTGGTTTTTTACCATTTGATGCAGTTTAATATGCTTTCTTGTTTCTTGGTCTAGGTTTTCCCATAGAATCTTTTCTATGTTTTGTTTTTTTTGGAACTCTTTCTGGTTTTTTTTAAAAAAATCCTCTATTAAATCTTTTATGTGTGTAGCCATGCCTATATCTTAATCGGTAAAAGAAGGTAAATATACCCCTCTTTGCGTAAAACAGCTGGTTTTTCTGCTCCGTGAAAATCTATGGCTACAGTTTCATCTTCTAAATTCTTTAGAACATCTATTAGATAGTTTGGATTAAACCCAACCTCTAAGGTGCTGCCGGAATATTGCACATCTATGTTTTCTTTAACCTCTCCCATCTGGGGGGTGTTTTTATACATGTTTAGGCTATCTTTTTTCAGCTCCATCTTTACCCCCTGGTAATCTGCGGTTGAAAGAAGGCTCGCTCTTTTTAGGGCAAACAACAGTTGCCTTCTTTCAATGATTGTTTTATCTTTTGCTTTGCCCGGGATATATTGTGAATAGTTAGGGAATTCTCCCTCGATTGGCCGGGCAATAAATTGAGTGGTTTTAAAATCAAAAGTAATTTTATTTTCTTCTGCCGAGAGGTAAAATTCCCCATCCCTCTCTTTTAGCAGTTTGTGTAGCTCGATAACCGCCTTTATTGGGAGTATAAAAGATACTTTGTTTTTTATTTCTGGTTGGTTAGGGGGTAGTTTTTTTTGTACAAAGGCTAGGCGTTTTCCATCGGTTGCGGCTAAATTAATTTTGTCTTCTGCGATCTCAAAAAGAATCCCGTTTAAAACATAATTTACATCTTCATACCCGACACAGAAAGAAGTAAGTTTAATCATCTCTTCAATATCTTGTGAATTTAGGGTTATAAGAGATGCTGTTTTTGTTTCTTGGGTTTTAGGAAATTCTTCGGAATTTAAGGTGCTGATTTTAAACTCAACTTTTTCACAGCTTATTAAAAGGTTGCTCTTAGCTTGTTCGATGGTTATTTTTCCGGGCGGTAATTCTCTAGTAATTGATAAAAACCGTTTCATTGGTATAGCTATTTTTCCAGGTTCTATTATTTCGCTTTGAAATATTGAAGTTATTGTGGTATCGAGATCGGTTGCGGTTATTTTTATCTTATCTCCCAAGGTTGTTAATAACACGCTGTTAAGTATAGGGAAATTCTGCTTTGTTGTTGTTGGGCCCAAAACTCTTTGTAAATTATCAACTAATATATCTTTACTAATAATAAACTTCATAAATAGTAGTATTAGTAGTATTGCTTGTGAATACTGTTAATAGGGAAACATTCTATCAAAACATTAGAGAAAAGCCAAAAAATTATTCACAGATTATTCTTTATAAGCTCTTAATTTCTTGTGCAAGGGTGTCAACATTTAATTTCATTTTAGAATCTTTTTTTAAATCAGTCTTAACCTTCCGGCAGGCATACAATATTGTTGTGTGATGCTTAGCTCCAAAAAACCCGCCAATCTCCGGCAAAGAAAGATCCGTTAGCTCCCTTATTAAATACATGCCAACCTGTCTCGGGGCCACTAGGGTTTTGTTGCGCCTTCCTTTTTTTAAGTCGCCTGGTTTAACATTATAATACTCCCCAACTTTCTCCAAGATAATTTCCGGGGTAATTCTTTTATATATTTCTTTTACCATGTCTTTTAAAATCTCTTTAGCCAAACTTAAGTCAATGGGTTTATTCTCAATTAAAGAATAAGCGATAATACGAACCAAGGCTCCTTCTAGCTCTCGAATATTGGTTGAAATGTTATTGGCAATGAAGCTAATAACTTCAGGGTCTATCTTAACCGGATCTTTCTCTAACTTTTTCTGTAAAATAGCAACTCTGGTTTCAAAATCCGGAGGCTGAATATCAACAACCAGTCCCCAATTAAAGCGTGATACTAAGCGTTCTTCCAATCTTGGGATTTCTTTAGGAGGCTTATCCGATGAGACAATAATCTGTTTATGGTAATCATATAAAACATTAAAGGTGTGAAAGAATTCTTCTTGGGCCGCCTCCTTTCCACCTAAAAATTGAATATCATCTATTAAAATAACATCGATTTCGCGATATTTATGGCGGAACTTTTCGGTTGACCGGGTGCGTATAGAGTAAATTAGTTCATTGGTAAACTTTTCCGAAGAAGTATACTTTACTTTCACTTGAGGCTTTTTAGATATAATGTGGTGAGCGATAGCTTGCATAAGATGAGTTTTACCCAACCCCACCCCTCCATAAAGAAAAAGCGGATTATATGATTTGCCCGGAGCGTTAGCTACCGCTAAAGAAGCCGCATGCGCCATCCGGTTGGAAGCACCAATAATAAAGTTATCAAAAGTAAAACGGGGGTTTAAACGCAAAGAATCTTGAGGTTCTTCTCGAAAACTCTTCTGAATACTTTTAAACAGCTTGTTGGTTTTGCGTTTTAATAAACTCGGGTTTACTGCAAAAGAGACGGTATAATCTTTTTTTGTTATTGTTTTTAAAGTTTCTTTTATTCGAGGAAGGTAATTACTTTCAACCCAATTTTTAAAAAAACTGTCCGGAGCTTCTAAGGCTAACGATGAGGCATCAATCTTTTTTAGAGCCAGGGGCGCAATCCAAGTGTCAAAGGATGTTTCTCCAAGATCTTTTTTTAATTTTTCTTTACAGGTTTGCCAGATTTGTTCGGTCATATATTGTATAAGAATTCACAAAATTCACAACTTATTCACATCTCTCAAAGGGCGAAAATAATTATACCTCATTATAGTATCTTTGCAAGATTTTTATGGTTGACAGAGGTTCAATATATGTTAAAATTTCATCTACGTATAAAAACGATATAAAGTAAAATAAATAACAGGCAGGAAAAATGAAAAAAGGTCTAAAAACACCAACAAATTTAAAAGGAAAAAGAAAACACGGGTTTCGGGCGCGAAAATCCAGCGCTGGCGGGCAAAAAATCTTAAAAAGAAGAAGAAAAAAAGGACGAAAGAAGCTCGCAGTATGAGAAGAGCGGCCCTCTTTTTAATTAAGGTCTATCGGGCAATATCCTCTACCCGTCCCCGCAGATGTATATATATCCCAAGTTGTTCCGAGTATGCAGAGGAAGTTTTTTGTCGGCACTCGTTTCTAAAAGCCTTGAAGCTCTCGGTTTTACGAGTTTTAAGGTGCAATCCGCTTTCAAAGGGTGGGTATGACCCAGTAAAATAAAAATGGAAAAAAGACTATTATCCGCATTTATTGTAACTTTTATATTTCTAATTGCTTGGTCATATCTTGTTCCGAAATCAAAACCAGAAGCACAAACCACTCTGACCGAAGAAGTTATAAAAGAAGCTCCGGGCACCGAAGAAGTTCCTTTAGTAGCCGAAGAGGTTTCAGAAGGGCAACCCATTGCGCCCCAAAGGGATGGAGAAAATATAACCGAAGCCCGGATTGGCAACTTTTTTATAACATATTCTTCAACAAATGGTTACATTAAAAATATCGCTTTAGATTCCCCGGAAAATGTCCTTCCATTTCATAATATTGGGTTTACTCCATCCCGAACGCCGAATGAGGCGTTCAGCACAAGGGTTGAAAGCGATAAAATCGTCTTCACCAAAGAAAATGGAAGGAAGAAGGAATTTATTTTTTCAGGTAAGTTGATTACTATAAAAACAACTTTAGGGAGCAAACAGCCGATGCTTGTTTTGTCTAACTACCTGTACGATAGTATGTTAGACCAAAGATATCAAGAAATATTCTATTCGAGAGACCAAGAGATAAAGCGAACCCCACCAAAAAAAGTAAAAGAAGAAGAAATTGAGAATGTAGAATTTGCCGGAGCCAGAGATCGGTATTACTGTGCAGCTTTGGTGAATAACCAATACGATGTGCAATTAGTGAAAGACGAAGAAGTGGTTCACGTGTATTTAGAGGCTCCACCTGAACATGTGGATCTATTTATTGGGCCCCAAACAATAAAATCTTTGGAACCATTTGGGCTGCAAGGAGTTGTGAATTATGGATTCTTTCATGCAATTGGGATGCTGATGATTAAAGTCCTCTACTTCTTTTATTTTTTTACTCATAGTTGGGGCATCAGCATTATTTGCTTCGCTATATTTATCTATTTAGTGTTATTCCCTTTTACTTCAAAGAGTACCAAGGCAATGCGCCGGATGCAAGAGGTACAACCAGAAATTGAAGAGCTTAAAAAGAAATATAGCGATAACCCTCAAAAGATGCAAAAAGAGACTATTGGGCTGTATCGCAAATATAAAATCAATCCCCTAGGAGGATGCCTTCCTTTATTTTTTCAATTACCGATATTTATCGCTTTATACCAAGTTTTATTTAGGTTCACTGAGTTAAAGGGTGCAGAGTTTTTATGGATAAAGGATTTAGCATCACCGGATCATTTTCTAAAACTCCCCTTTCCACCACCAATTAATTATCTTAACCTTTTGCCGATTTTAATTGTAATTGTAGGGTTAACCCAACAAAGAATTACTACTGCCGGCAGTTCTTCATCCCAACAGCAAAAATCCATTGGATTATTCTTTTCAGTATTTTTGGGAGTCATTTTCTACAATTTTCCCTCTGCCCTGGTATTATATTGGTTTGTCCAAAATTTACTAAGCCTTATATACCAAGCTAAAATAACACGATCCTCAACCCTTAAAGCCGACGAAGAACAAGAATGACTTCGGTAGCGTTTTCACGTGAAAACGGTAGGCGAAAAAAAGACGACCATAAAAACCCTTTAAAATCAAGCGTTATTACGTTTTCACGTGAAAACGCTAAGAATGTAAAATCAGTAGACGTTTTTTATTGGGGTTAAGAAGGGAGTGCAAACTTGTTTATGCGGGGAATTTTGTGATCCCAAAAAATATAAAAACTTGACAAACTTACAAAGTATATATTAAAATAGTTGTGAATAAAAAATAGAACATTTAGCGTTTTCACGTGAAAACGCTAGGAGAACTATAAAGCTAGGATAAATTCATGGGTAAAATAATCGGAGTTTGTAATCAAAAGGGCGGGACCGGGAAAACGACCACCGCAATTAATTTAAGTTCCTATCTTGCTTTAGCGGGCCAAAAAACTCTCCTTATTGACATGGATCCCCAAGGTAACGCTACTTCTGGTATTGGGGCAGTGCCCGAGGATAAAAATTCAATTTATGATATAATTACTGAAAAAGCTTGGGTCAAAGATTCTATATATCCCACCAAATGGGAAAATTTATCTATTATACCTTCCGATATTTCTTTAACTGGAGGAGAGGTTGAATTAGTTAACATTGATAATCGCGAACTCAAATTAAAGGAGAAGTTGGGAGAGATTAAAGATGATTTTTCCTTCATTGTAATCGATGCTCCGCCATCTTTAGGCCTTTTGACAGTTAATGTTTTAACTGCTTCTGATAGTTTAGTGATTCCGATCCAATGTGAATATTATGCTTTAGAGGGAGTATCTAAATTAGCCAATACAATTGATATAATCAGGGATCGGCTTAATCCTAATATTGAAATAGAGGGTATTCTTTTGACTATGGCTGATTTTCGAACCAGATTAACCTTACAAGTCATTGAAGAGGTGCGGAGGTTTTTTGCCGAAAAGACCTTTAACATAATAATTGCCCGTAATGTTAAATTAGCTGAGGCGCCTAGCTTTGGAAAGCCGATAAATGATTATGATAAAAATTGTGTTGGGGCTAAAGCATATTACAATTTAGCTCAGGAGGTAATAAAGAAAAATAGTAAGGTAGACCAATTGGTCCAAGAGAGGAGTCAGTAATGCAAAAGAGAGTTTTAGGTAAAGGGTTAGATGCTCTTATCCCAAAAAAGAACACAACAATCACACCAAAAGAATTTATTCATTTACCATTGAATAAGGTGCGGCCGGCTAAAGCTCAACCGCGCCAGGAAATGGACGAAGTAGAGTTAAAAGAGCTCGCCGAGTCAATTAAGCAAAAAGGGTTTATCCAACCAATTGTGGCACGTAAATTAAAAGACGATAGCTATGAAGTGGTAGCTGGTGAAAGAAGGTATCAAGCCGCTAAGTTATTGGGGCTCAATGAGATACCAACAATTGTGAAAGATATTGACGAGAAAGATGCTTTTATTTTGGCAATTATCGAAAATCTGCAAAGGAAAGATTTGAATCCGATAGAAGAGGCAGAAGCTCTAAAGAGATTGATAGATGATTTTGAATTTTCGTTAGAGGATATTGCCCAATTTGTTAGTAAAGATAAAACCACAGTTGCAAATGCTTTACGTTTACTAAAGCTTCCAGAAAAAATTAAAAACGCTTTACGTCAAGGAGCTATAACCAGAACCCAGGCTCGTGCGATTCTGAGTTTAGAACGCTTAGCTGACCAAGAAAAACTCTTTAAGCAAATATTGAAGGAGAAGCTTTCGGTGCGAGAGATCGAAAAAAAGGCTCGAGCCGTTTCAAAACGCAAAAAAAGCGTAGACCCTTTTATTTTGGAGGCTGAAGAGGATCTACAGAAAAAATTGGGAACGAAGGTAAAAATATTTAATAAGAAAAATAATCGCGGGAGAATAGTTGTTGAATATTACAGCTTAGATGATTTAGAAAGAATTTCTTCCAGATTGCGTTAATTCTGATATAATTACTCTTTATTAAATTATCTAAATAGAAAGGCAAGGAGGTTAGGGCATGGCAAAGGAAGCCACATTAGTTATTATTAAGCCCGATGGGTTAAAGAAATCATTGACTGGGAATATATTAAGTAGGTTGTCAGAAACCAAGTTGAAAATTATTGGAGCCAAGGTAGTCCAGGTCGATAAAAATCTTGCCGAAAGACACTATAGCCATCTTAAAGAACAACCGTTTTATCCTGAATTAATAAAATATATTACCGGAGACCTTCACGGGGAAAACCGAGTCATGGCTTTAATTTATTGGGGAGATGAGGCAATTACAAAAGTTAGAGCTATTGCTGGGGCAACTAACCCTGAAGAAGCTGATCCGGTAAGTATCCGCGGAGCTTACGGGAGGATTGTTACTACTGGTTTATTTGAAAATGTTATTCATGCCTCAAGTAGTCCCGACGAGGCCGAGAGGGAAATAAAGCTTTGGTTTGAGCCGGAGGAGATGGTATGTGATCTTTATCCTTCGAAAAAAGAGACTCTAACCAATGTTGAAAAAGGAGTTTGGGCATGAAATCAATGACAGCTTATGCCCGGGCCAAAAAGGGTAAAGGTACCCATTCGGTGCAGGTGACCCTGCGGTCGCTTAATTATAAATATGCTGAGGTATCGGTTTATAATTTACCAGCTGAAAATATTTTGCTTGAGGAAGCAATCAAAAGAGAAATTAAGAAAAAAGTCAGCAGAGGAAAGGTTGAGGCTTTTATTTTTCTATCCAACCTTCAAAGTAAGAAAATTATTATTGATGAAAAAGTCGTCTCTGAATATATCGCACAAATCAAGAAAGTTGCTAGAAAAAATAAAGTTAAGGCCCAGATTGGCTTAAGCAGCATTCTATCATTGCCGCAGACAATTTGTTGCGAGCAAAAAATAAAAGGAGATCAATCCCTGATTTTGCCGGCAGTGAAAGAAGCGCTGGCAAAGCTAGTTGAATTTCGAAAAAAAGAAGGCAAGGTTATAGAGAAAGAAATGTTGAGTAATCTTGGTAAGATAAGGAAAAACATTATCAAAATAAAAAAATATAAACCAAAAGCCAGCAAGATGGAAAACGGAAAAGAAGATATCGATGAAGAGCTATCTCTTATGAGTTTTTATATTAGTAAATTAGAGGCAAAGATAAAAAACAACAAAAACGAACCCAAAGGGAAATCGATAGATTTTTTAACCCAAGAAATATTAAGGGAATTAAACGCGGCCTCGAGCAAAACAAAAAAGAAAAGGGCAGCGCTTTTAATAGTGGAAGCAAAAAATTATTTAGAGAGAGTAAGAGAACAAACACAAAATGTAGAATGAAAAAAGCAAAAATTTTTATCTTATCCGGACCAGGAGGGGTTGGGAAAACCACCCTTGTTAGAGGACTCTTTAAGAAAAAAGAAATTAAGGAAACCTGTATCAGGGGAGTAACAGTGACCACTCGGGAGAAAAGGGCTAACGAAGAAGAAGGCAAAGATTACTTTTTTGTGGATAAAGAAGAATTTTTAAGATTGGAAAAAAGGAAATTTTTCTTAGAAAGCGAAGAAGTTCTAGGCAATTACTACGGGACCCCAAAGATCCTTTACAAGTTGGCCAAGGGCCAAAAAAAGAATTTAATTCTCTGCATCGATGTTAAGGGAGGAATGCATTTGAAAAAACACTCCAAAGTCGGTAAAATAATCACCATTTTCATAACAGTGCCTTCAGAAAAAGACTTGTATAAAAGAATGAAAAAACGGGCTGACAAAAAAGCCTCGATAGAAAAAAGAGTAGAGCTTGCAAAAAAAGAGTTGCAATTTTCTAAAAAATATGATTTGTTAGTAACTAACAAAAATGTCAACAGTACTATCAAGGAACTGAAAAACATCATATTGGAAATTAAATAAATCGAAAACAATACAATTGCGGAGGTAACCATGAATGAATTGCCGGTACCATTAGAGCAGCTATTAAAAGCAAGTAATGGGTCAATATATAAATTAGCAATTTTAGTTGCAAAAAGAGCCATTGATTTAACCGATGGAGAGAGCCCAATGGTAGAGAGGGCAACCGAGAAAGTTTTAGATAATGCATTGAGAGAGATCGAAGCTGGAAAAATAAGAGTAAAAAAAGAAAAATAGCTCTTTAAAATAAAAACAACAAAAGCTGTTATATAAAATAAGGTAAGTGGCAATGTAAGAGTTTTGCAATCCCACATTTGTTGGCGGCGTACCCAAGTGGCTAAGGGGGGAGTCTGCAAAACTTCTATTCAGCGGTTCAAATCCGCTCGCCGCCTCCAAAAAGTTCTTATAAAAAAATAAAAGTTATGCCGGGGTGTTGG
>CAZGLF010000001.1:0-5305 GCA_964526615.1 uncultured Planctomycetia bacterium | reverse complement strand
AAAAAAATAAAAGTTATGCCGGGGTGTTGGAATTGGCAGACAAAGCAGACTTAAAATCTGCTGTTCCGTAAGGAGCGTGCGGGTTCAAGTCCCGCCCCCGGCATTTCTTATTAGTAAAGCATTGCCGGGCGATTAGCTCAGTTGGCTAGAGCACTACCTTGACATGGTAGGGGTCACAGGTTCAAGTCCTGTATCGCCCATGTTATATTGTTTTTATATAGCTAGATTTGGGAATATAGCTAAGCGGTGTTTAGGACGGTTTCTTGGGTGCAATAATAACAGTTGAAAAAAAATAATATTGCTGTATAATTCAATAACCTCAAAAGTTATTTCTAAAATCAATATTTTATATTGGGGCCGTCGATTAGCCTGGTTTAAGTCCCTTGACTGTCGATCAAGTGATCGTGGGTTCGAATCCCATCGGCCCCGTTTTATTAACTCTAACTTATTAACATCTTAAAAGATATAATTTCCCTTCGATTTTAAATATACTTTATGTTCTAACATTAATGTAATTGGAGTAGCCTTTTACAGCATTATGTGTTACATTAGAGTGTTGAAAGAAAGATATAGATAAGGTAAAACCACTTTTAATTATGATTGATACCAGTAAAAAAAGACATAGATTGCGAATTGTAATACCAGCTTTCCCGGCTTTTAATATCTATTCCCACATAGCTAAACGGACTACGGCTTTAGGACCGGTTTGTGTCGCTACCAATGCTCAAGAAGTAAAAAATTGGGATGTGGAAGTTATTGATGAAAATAATCTTCGTCAATACGGTCCAAGAGGAAAGGTCAGCGGAGCTAACCATGAGTTTTTAGAAAAAGAAAGGCCAACAGATGTGGCGGGTTTTTATGGAGGGTTAACAAGTACCATCCCCAGGCTTTATAAGTTAGCCAAATTCTATAAAGAAAAAGGAGCGATAACTATTGCCGGAGGCCAGCATTTTGTTGAAGAGAATATAGAAGAAGCTTTAGCTTCAGGTGTTGACTATGTAGCAATCGGTGAAGGAGAAGAAACAATCAAAGAGTTTTTAGAGGCAATAGAAAAAGGTGAGGGAGTAGAAGACGTAAAAGGCCTTGCTTATTTGAAGAACGGAAAGGTTGTTTTTACTCCTAGAAGAGAAGCTTTGACTGATTTTGACAAATTACCGATACCTAACTTTTCACTTTTACGTTATGCTCGAATTAAAGTTTATCCGGTTGAAAGAATTCGCGGCTGCGGGATGAATTGTGAATTTTGTACCGTGAAAGGACGACCGCGCTGTGCTGCACCGGAAAGGCTTTTGGAATCGATAAAGCTTTTGGTTGAAACAAAAGATGCCAGGCATTTTTTTGTTGTTGATGATCTTTTCGGGCAGCAAAGAGATGAAACTATAAGATTTTGTAAGATGTTGAAGGAGTATCAACTAGACGCAGGGCGAAGATTAGATATAACTGTCCAGATAAGGTTAGATAAAGCCCATGATACAGAGTTATTAACTGCCATGCGCCAGGCAGGTATTAATACGGTTGCTATTGGGTTTGAATCTCCAATACAAGAGGAACTTGAGGCTATGAAGAAACAAATAAAACCTCAAGACATGATCAAGCTTGCCAGGGTATTCCACAAGTTCGGTTTTTTGGTACACGGTATGTTTATTTTCGGGTACCCTTTAAAAGACGGTGCGCGTCTTAAGATGTCTTCTCGAGAGCGGATAAAACGCTACCGGGATTTTATCAAAAAAGCTAAAATCGACTCAATACAAGTTTTATTGCCCGGGCCTTTGCCGGGAACAGAGCTAAGGCACAGGCTGGAGAAGCAAGGACGGGTTTATCCGAAAAACGATGTAGGATGGGAGTATTACGACGGAAATTTTCCTCTTTTTGAGCCCGATGAGCCACTAACCGCTGAAGAACTTCAAATGTCCTCGCAAAAAATTATGGGCTCTTTTTATCAGTTTAAAAATATGCTAAAAATAGTGATACATGTTTTTTGGTTCCCGGCAATCATTTTCTTTTTACATAATATAAAAACCGGGTGGAGAAGATGGTACCGGCACTGGAGAAATACTTTACTTCGCTCCGGCGGATGGGTAATAATGAAAGGATGGACGCGACAATTCAATAAAGATAAATTCTTCGAAAAAATACACAATGCCCAAAAGCATATCGGTGCGAAAAAATAATCTAAAAATACTGTACTGTTTGTTTTAGAGCAACCGCACGCCAATTAAAGAAAAAAACCTTTCAAAATTAAACTAATAAAAATTTTATTAACCGGGCCACATTAAAGGTAAGTGAGTATCTGATCAGATATGTAAAGAGAAGGCTGGGTAAATTCGATTCCAGCTTCAAAAGGAAACCTTAAATCTTTTATTTTTTTCAGCCAGCGGACTTCCCCGGTAACTTCAAATGCTGGTTCCGTGGGTTCCATTTTTATACTAAGTTTTATTTTGTTGCCAGGCGCTATATTGTGAAAGATGGGCATCCGTAGGCCGGTTGCTGAAATATCGGTTGTCGAGGAGGAAGAGCCCAAGATATTATTCGCTGGTGAATATTGCACTTGGAAAGGTTTGTGTACCCTAGGGGCTTTGCGTCTATCTAACATGGCAATATTCTATCATATTGTTTTTAATAATTGCAAGATATATTTTTTTGTTGAAAAAGGTCAAAGCGATAGTATGATAAAGTATATAAAAAGCGGCAAGGCCGGCTAAATTAATCTTGCCAATACCGGCGAGCTAAGATACTATATAATTAGATAGAGATTGACAATTAAAACAAAAGGAGTGGGTTATGGGGAAAAAAATAGTACCGAGAAGGCGCATCATAGCTAATAAATTCCATTTTGAGTTAATAAAGCTTTTTGTAATAGCCTGTTTAGTTCCAGCTATCATTGTGGCTTTGCTTTTTTATTATTATTTAAATACCTCGGTTGCTTCAACTGTTTTGCTTTCCTCTTGTGCTCCAGTGTCAGATGTTGTATCAAACGCCCACATTATATTGATTGCTTTATTTATACTCACCCCGGTGGGTGTTCTTTCCATCCTGTTTTTTACAAGAAAAGTCACTCATACTATAGTCGGCCCCTATGATAGGATATTAAGGGAAATAGATGATATCATAGAGGGTAAAAAGAAAACGCCGATACAGTTGAGAAAAGGAGATAAATTTCAGAGTTTAGTAGATAGAATAAATAAGCTAGTTGATAAGGGCAATAAATAATAAAAAGAAATTTAAAAAATAACCGCCGATTTAATTAGGCATGATACCACCCAAAGATATTAAAAAAACTACCTTAAAGAATTATTTAAACGTTCTCGGTAAACGCATCTGGGTAATAGTTGGTTTTGTAATAATCATAGCAGGAGCGGTTGCTTTCACCGAATTAACCACCCCGCCAATTTATAAAACTCAAACCAAAATAATCTTACAAACCATTCCTACAGATAAAGTAATTCAAGAAACCACCTTTAAGGACCAGGTGGAATTGATTAAATCAGATAAATTAGCCCAAAAGGTGATAAAGGAATTAAAGTTAATACCCATACTCACCGGAGAAAGTTATCCTGAGGAATTCGAAAAGGCAAAAAAAGATATTTTTTCGAAAGTAGATATCAAAGCAAATAAAAACGAAAATACGGTTGCTATAACGGCTCAAGGCACAGATCCCGAACGAATAACTAAAATCGCCAACGCTTGGGTGGGGGGGTTTATCAAAGAAGATATAGCTTATCGAATAACAGAAGCCCGAAGGAAAAAAGATTTTTTAGAGAAACAAGTAGCTCAGGCATTGGAAGGTGTGGAGGAGGCCGGGAAGGAATTAGACCTTTTTCTACAAGATAATAAAATTGTGACCGACCCTAAAGCTCATGAGGAGGTAGAAAAATCTATAGAGGATCTTCGGGAAAAGAAAAATCAGCTAGAGAAAGAAGTAATTGAAACATTACAAACCTATCGTGAAGGCCATCCACAAGTAGAAAAGCTAAGAACCCAAATTGAACAAGTACAAGAACAAATAAAAAAAGAATCAGCTCAGCTGAGATCAATACAGGAAAAGATATTAGAGTATAAGTTATTAAGAAGGAATGTTGACCAGAAAAAAGCTACTTATGAGAGTTTTTTAGAAAGATTAAAAGAAGCTGCCCTTTGGGAAAAACCGGTAACCTCTAATGTTAAAATAGTTAAACACGCCCAAGTTCCCAAAAACGCAGTAAGCCCAAAGCCTTTGAAAAGAATACCTAAAGCCATAGTTTTAGCATTGATTTTAGGGATCGCTGTTAGCTTTACCATAGAGTATGTAGATACAACTTTAAGGTCCCAAAAGGACCTAAAAATATATACCGGCTTACCTTTCTTAGGAGGTATTCCGCCGGCGAAAAAATGGATTAAAGATGTCAATATAGAGCTTATAACGCAAGTTAAGTCTTCTTCTAAAGTAGCCGAGAATTTTAGAAGCATTAAAGATGCAATTGTTCTTTCATCGATAAAGGAAAGACCCATAAAATCAATGGTAGTTAGTAGCGCCATACCGAAAGAAGGGAAAACGGTAGTAGCATCTAATTTAGCTATTGCTTTTGCTCAAGCCAAGGAAGAAACCTTAATAATAGACGCTGATATGAGAAATGGAAATCTAAACAAAGGCTTTGACCTAAAGACAAAAAACGGAGTAAGCAGTGTTTTGGCGGGCATCTGTGACGTGGATAAAGCGATAACTCAAAGTTCAATCCCGCATTTATCAGTAATGCTGCCCGGGCCTTACGCTCCCAATCCGATAGAGCTGATCAATTCCAAAAACTTTTTTGATTTAATGAAGGAAATTACCCAAAAATTCCAAAGAGTGATTATTGATTCGCCCCCTCTTTTAACGGTTGCCGATGCTTTATTATTATCTCGTGCCTGTGAAGGAATGATTTTTGTTGCCAGAGCAAATCACACTTCTTTAAACCATATTATTGAAGTAAGAAAGATGCTTGCTAAGACAAAAGTAATCGGAACCGTATTAAATTGCGCTAAAAAACCCAACCACCCAAAGCCACTTTAATTATATTGCAGAAAATTTAGAACCTTGGTATAATCTAACAACATTTGAGGCGGCGTAGCTCAGTCTGGCAGAGCCCCGCACAAGACGAAGCCTTGCGCGGGATTAATTCGCACTTATTATTTATGTTCGCTGCGCTCCATAAATAATGTGCTCATTGAACAAACGGTTCCCTTAACAGGGAATTCATGAAAAGGTATTCATCATAAACTATTAGCTAATTCGGCGGCGTAGCTCAGTCTGGCAGAGCCCCGCACAAGACGAAGCCTTGCGCGGGAT